>NZ_BAAGDP010000018.1:0-54821 GCF_054660695.1 Turicimonas sp. TL08 | reverse complement strand
AGGCCATAGCAGGGTGGAACCACTCCTTCCCATCCCGAACAGGACAGTGAAACGCCTCCACGCCGATGATAGTGAGTTGTATTTCTTGCGAAAGTAGGTAGCCTCCGGGCTCAATTATTTAAAACAGACCCTCGAAGTCATTACGGCTCCGAGGGTTTTGTCTTTCTTGAAGAACAATTATATTTTGCGTTCTCTCAGGATTTTTTGGATTTCATGCTTTTCTGCGTCAATCTTGTTCGGATTGGTTTTAGCACTTAAATCCTCTTTTTTCTTTTTGCCCAAGAAATAAGCAATTCTTTCAGCATTTGCGCCGGACGGATGTGGAATCTGAGGCAGCAAATTTTTTTCGTATTCGCTTCCTTTCAAAACTTTCTGAAGATAGTTGCTTACCTTGGGACCAAGAGGCAAGAGAAGAGCTTCCGGAGCCTTTTCTATTTCTTCAATGGTTAATGGTGCAGCAAAGCTGAAAAGTGCGGATTTCGGCTTTATATCGCTGGCAAAATTTGTTTCTTTTCCGTCTTTGACGAGGAAGGTTGGATAACGTATAGCGGAGGTCAGATTTCCGAGCTCTACATGTTTATCGAATAGCTCAGAAGTTGATTCAATGCCAAGGTAGTCGGCTACTCCGACATGATCCATCATTGCCACTAAGTTTTTTCTCATAGCGCCGCTGAAACTTCCAATTGGCTTGCATTTCTTCTGAATTTCTTCATCGGATAAACCTAATCGGATAAGCCGTTTTGCTTCAATAAGCATATTTTTCATTTGTTGTTCGCCGGGCGTGATGCCGATAACGAATATTTTTGCTTATGGATTTACATAGTCAAATGGCGCATAGTAGATTCTCTGCTCACTTAAGTCTTTGACTAGAAAATCGCTTTTGTCTTCAACGTCAGTAAAGTTGGCGATTGCATCTTTGTATTGGGAAAAGAGAGATTGTTTCATCTAAGGTCCTTAGATTTATTAAGATGACTAGATTTTGTCACCTATAACGCCATTTTTTGACTCATATATTTTTTAAAAAACATCCTTAATAACTGGGACGTCCTTTTTCCGTTACACGTTTGAAAAAATCTGCTAATTCATGAGGTTCTCTGAGACCAATTTTCTTTAGAGCTGCAGAGCGAATGACGTCGACGGTTCTTTTGGAAATGTTAAGCCGGGAGGCTATCAAAACCGATGTAAGTCCTTCTGCTACGAGTCTGCATACATCTTCTTCCCGCGGGGTCAGAGATGCCAAGACATGGCGTTCATGAATTATATCTGTCGCTCCAGCTCTAGCTTGTCTATCTTTATTTATTGCCCGTTCTATAGCTGGAATAAAAGTTTCTTGCTTTATTGGTTTTTGGAGAAAGTCGCAGGCACCGTCCTTCATCGTTTGCACAGCCATGTCGATGTCTCCATGACCCGTAAGAAAAACAATAGGACAAGGTGTACCCAGTTCGTTTAACCTTTCTTGAAGTTGGAGTCCACTCATCTTCGGCATCCTTACATCGAGCACGATGCAGCCTATACGACTCGGGGCATCCTTTATTAAAAACTCCTCTGCGCTTTCATAGGCCGCAACCTCATAGCCTTCGCATTCGAGTAAGAATGCCAGAGATTCCCGTAAAGAGTCATTATCGTCAACGATTCTAACTAATGGTTTCTCAGAGCGATTTGTGGTCATAACACTTTTAAGCTTTTATATAGTTTGCCGGACTAGTTTTTGGGAAAACAACTGAAACCTCAATTCCATGAGGTACTGATCTCTTAAACTCAATTACGGCCCCTAAATTTTCTATCAATCCTCGCACAATTGCCAAACCTAAGCCAAGACCTTCAGGCTTCATGCTGCTAAGAGGAGTGTTTAATGCTTCGAACTGTTCATCCGTTAACCTAGGTCCGTTATCTCGAATTATGATTCGAGGAGAGATATGAAAAGAAGAATCCTCTGGAGAAGAAGGTATATTTTCAGGAGAAGATGTGTCAGGATCTGCATTTCCATTACAGATAACAATCTCTACCTCAGGGTTTGGAGAGCTAGAAGCTGCTTCTACTGCATTTTTTAGAAGGTTGACTACGATCAATTCAATTTCCAAAGGATCAGCAAATATTTTGATATTAACTTCATTTGTCTTTATTCGAATATTGGATATATCCGTGGCTTTCTGAATAGCATACACAGCTTTGTCTACAACCGAACGTAAGTCCAAAAGCTCTCTTCCTGTTTTTTGTCCTTTGGCATATTCTCGAACTTTAGAGACTATCCGATCGGCACTGTAAGCTTCCTCCTGGATTTTCTTTAGACCCTTTAACAAAGTATTTGCCTGAGATAGATTTCCTGCTTTCTCGACAATTCTTAATAAGCCAAGTGAATAGTTGACGATGGCGCCTAAAGGCTGTCGAAGCTCGTGAGCAATAATTGTGGATATTTGACCTACAGCTCCGGTTTTCTGCAATAGAAGAATTCTCTTTTGAGCTTCATGTCTCTGCGCTTTTTCTTTTAGACGAGCTTGCTCCTGTTCGTGAAGTTCAATGGTTCTCTTTTTTAATAAATAAGATGTTCGGAACATATGAATAAGAAACCCGAATAACAAGCAACCTAGCAGAACAATTAATTCGCTTCTTTCAGCCCATATCCTTTTCCAAGTCCACTCTCTTAAGTATTCGTATGGGCCTAATTTCAATTTCTGATAGATTTGATCTACTTCTGAGAAATCGCTTGCGACACCCCATCTTCTTCCTTCTGTATCAGGTTTCATCGCCAGAACAGCAAGTGTCGCTCTTCGTGCTACTTCGGGCGCAGCATGCGGAGTGGAAAATAATGTCCAGTTAGGATACAGCTTAGTCGAGGATACGCATCCAGATGAAGTTTTTCCGATTGCACCCAATACCTTAAAAATTGAAGTATCTACCCCTTTTTCTTGGCTTTCCTCCAAAAAACAAGTTCGTAGAATTGCTACATCAGCTTCCTTGTTCTTTAATACTTCAAGAGCGTGCGGCATGTTATTGCCAAGGAGTATTTTATGGGAGAAAAATTTATCAGGATCGTAACCCTCCGAGGCGATCCTATCAAGGCCGATAAGCCATCCGGCAAAGGCGGTAATTCCTGTAATAGTAACCTTTTTCCCTTTAAGATCTGCAAGAGAGCTTAGATCTGCCCGATCCTTTAACACAACAAAAACTGAACCTTCCGCATGATTGGGATCAGGATGTTTGTTGCTAATAACTGTCGCTAAGTCTTTAGCTCCTCTTTCCAAACTTCGTCGGTAGGTGCCAGCCGAACTTAGGACTAAATCCGTATTAGAGGCGTCTATTTTTCTGCCGGAGTAGACGTAAGCCTCAAAATTTCCTCGTCCAAATTCATTTCGTAATTTCTCAAGCGTCCTCCAGAGAAGAGGTGAGTTGTCATTCGGTAATGCAAATTTTGTTATTGCCATTCTTATGAAAGGCTTTGATTTATCCCGAGGTCCTTCAGGAGAAATAATCGCAGAACCTATTGGAGTCCGTATTAGTTTTAAATTTTTAGAGTCAGTTTGTTCAGTGCTTGTGAAGAGAGTACTGCTGGAATTTTCTATTTTCTTTTGTCCATTCACTTCACTTGTTAGGCTTATAAAAAGAGCACAAAAAATAATGAGACTTGCACTTAATCTTTTCATAAATCAATAAGCGGAGAGGAGGGACCTTTTTCAGCTTACCAGCCTGACAGCCATTTAGGTTTAGTTCAGAGGTCAGGACTTCCCTGAGGTCCTAAAATCTTCCTCCACAAAAAATAGTCAAGACTTGGAGGTTGGGAAGGATAAGTAGGCAGAGACCTACAGCGTCTGAGTAGGTACTTTCAGATGGGAGTTTTTATTTATAGAGAATTAGAATTTTTTGAGTAAGTCTTGATCCAGATCAATATGCATAAGTATCTATCTCCGGAGAATGACTGACAAGGATAAAACATTTTTCTCAGTTGACTCTCAAGGATAGAAAATGATCTCTAGACGTCAGTATTTAAAAACAGGATCGACATTACTTGCTCTTTTAGGCTCTTCATGCGCTACAGCAAAAGCTGCCACTGCTCCAGGCAACCAAGTTACTCTTCAATACGATGTGGTTGTGGTTGGAGCAGGTACCGGCGGTCTCGTAACTGCGATTCAAGCGCATGATTTGGGACTTAAACCTATTGTTGTCGAAAAAATGGAGTGCCCAGCGGGAAATACTATTTATGCAATGGGATCCTTCGCAGCTTTCGGTACCAACCTACAGAATGAAGCAGGGGTTAAGGACTCAAAGGAAGCTTTCTATAGAGATTTTATGAAAGTCTCCGAGGATCGTGCAGATCCTGAACTTGTTCAGGTCTACGTAGACAATATTTCAGAGGCAGTTAATTGGCTGCAGAAAGATTTAGGAATTGCATTTAAACCGCTTAAAAAAGGCGTCTTCTCTCGTTGGCCTGCGGTGGATGGAAAAGGAATTACTGGCGGCGGCCAACTCATTCGATCTTTAGTGAAAGAAGCGGAAAAACGCAAGATTCCTTTTCTCTTCAATGCCAAAGTAAATAATCTTCTTGTCAATGAAAGAGGACACGTTATTGGCGTGACGGCTCAGTCAGACGACGAAATAAAAACTATTCATGCTAAGGATGGCGTGGTTATTGCAACCGGAGGATTTTCTGGTAATTCTGAAATGCTCAACACCTACATGGGAGGCACTCTTTCCAGACTTTGTCTTAGAGGCAGTCCATATGTTACCGGAGAGAACGTTACTCTTACCCGTCCTCTGGGTGCCCGCTTGGTGAACATGGACCAATTCCATTGCGGACCTATCGTGGCCGACACTCATTTAAACCCAAACATTGTAATTAACTCCGGAACAGGTTTTGAAATTGACGAAAACGGTAAACGCTTTGTGGATGAAAATTCGGTCTATACCGCTAAGTGTCGGACGACTGTACTGAAAACCCGCCGCAATATGGGCTGGCATATCATGTCGTCCAATTGTGAGAGAACAAAAGCTGCTGTCGAAAAGTACAAAAAGCTTAATACTGTGTTCTATGAAGGAAATACCCCGCAAGAACTGGCTCAAAAACTTGGTATCGATCCTAAAGCTTTTGTCGAATTATTTAACGCTTATAACAAAGCCGTTAAAGACAACACGCTAAAGAACTGGGAACCTCCCTGCACACTTAAAAACCCAGTGGAATTGACCGAGGCTCCTTTCTATGCTTTCCCCTTCCAAGGAGGTATTACAGCGACTTTTGGTGGGCCGAAAATTAATACGAATGCTCAGATTATCAATAATGAAGGTCGTCCGATCAGAGGTTTGTATGCTGTCGGGAATGCCGCCGGAGGATTATTTTTTGCCAACTATATCGGAGGAGCTCAGCTCGGGGGTGCAACGGTATTCGGCCGAAAAGCTGCTGCACATATGGCATTACACCACTCAAACTAAATTCGGAGCATACGATGAAAAAATTATTTAATTCTATAGTTCTTGCTTGTGCTGTGGCTCTTTCCACAAGTGCTTTGGCCTCTCCAAATGACGGGAACTTTTTGGCTCAACGTCACATGAAGAAAGGAATTCAATGCGCACAGTGCCATAGCAATAATGATGTAAACAAGCCTGTACGAAAAGCCGAGTGTCTAACCTGCCATCAGAGTTATGAAGCAATGGCAAAGCGTACGAGCGGTGTCGAGCCAAACCCTCATTACAATCATTACGGGGATCGAGATTGTTCTACTTGCCATAAGGGGCACCAGAGATCCGAGGTTTCCTGCAACACCTGTCATAAGTTTTCGCTAAAAACGCCGTAAAGGAGTTTGTAACAACCTAAGGGGATGCTGCTGCGGAGGAGTTCCTTTTCTCATCACAGTTGAAGAACTTCTCCGTACTGGTCCTCCTACCTTCCCATAGAATTTTCATCCTGAGCAAGGCCATATTGATGAAGATTTCTATGAATTTTGCTTTTAGCTCATTCGCCGAGAAACCTCCGTCCGAAAAGGCAGAGATGAGAGGAGTTTCGTTTTACCTTGATCTTGTACATATTTTTCTAACGATAATGACAGCATCCTTTAACAACGCCCTCGCCGATCGACCTGCCGAAGTTGCTTCAAAGGTTTGTCAGAAGCCGGGTTAAGAATCGCTGAATAAACGAGGAAGCGGGTTATGCTCTTTAACAATTAGAACTTTTGGAGAACTCCTTGCAGAAGTGAGGGCCTCCGGAAGATTCTCAGAATCTTTACGGCATCTAAGTGCCAAATGAACTTACCAGATCATTAAAAGGAGGCCCTCATGAACAATGATACTTCATATCACGCCACAGTCGGAATCGATATCGCCAAAAATGTATTTCAGGTTTTCAAACTCACAGAGGAAGGAGAGGTAAGCAATAGAGACGTTAAGCGTTCGGACTTTTTAAAACAGTTTCAGAACTGTCCTCGCTGCCTGATCGGAATGGAAGCCTGCGGCTCTTCTCAGTACTGGGCGCGCGAACTTCAAGCTCTCGGCCACGATGTTCGACTCATGCACCCCAAAGCCGTCAAACAATTCGTTAAAGGGTTCAAAAACGACCGCAATGACGCCGAAGGGAACCACCGGGCGCTGATTAACGGTGTGAGAGCTGTGGCTGTGAAAACTCCGAGAATTCGGGATATCAATACCCTGCTGACGATGCGGGATAAACTCATCAGAGATAAGATCAAGACAGTCAATCACGTTCGGGGAATCCTCTCTGAGTACGGTATCGTGATGAACAAGAGCGTCACGGCGTTTATGAAAAACGTTGGAGCCTCCGTCGCCGAGCTTGAATCTTAGGATGATGTATGGCCCGCTGTGGTTCTGCAAATCAAGAGCAGTCTGGAAGACATCCGCAAAACCATTGACCGGATCAAAGAGATTGATAAGCAGCTCGAAGCCTTAGCAAAAGAAACCAAGAACTATGAGAGGTTCAAAACGGCTCCGGGGGTCGGTTCGGTCACTGCCGCAATGCTGTGTGTTTTGCTGGCGGAACCGTCTTTATTTAGAAACGGAAGACAGTTCGCTGCTTACCTCGGCTTGGCACCGATGAGTTTTGGATCCGGTGGAAAGAATATATTCTGCTCCATTCCGAAGAAGAGCGGCAATATTGCGGTGAGAGCACTCATGGTGCAGTGCGCTCACTCGAAAGCAAAGAACTCGTATCCGAGCGGGTGGGTCGAGAGTATTTTAAAAGGAAACCCAAAAAAGTGGCGGTTATCGCGATTGCAAACCGGTTGGCGCACCAGCTCTGGGCTATGGCCAAGAAGGGTGAGGACCGGAAGAAGCAATCCGTCTTAGCAGCTGTTGATAAATAACATACTTAACATCAAAGAACTTCTTAAAAACTAGACTTTCAATAAATGTGAAATCGGTTACACCGACCTCTGGAAGACCTGTAGAGACTTTCAGCATATAAATGCTTTTTTCTAAATTAGGACCGGAGGTTGGTTATTCATTTTGGCCGCTGCCGTTAGTTGAGCAGATCAAGAGGTCGGATAAGAAATCAGTTTACCAATCTACAAATTGTGACCGGATACGGAAATATTGAAAGGAAAAAAAGAAGAAGTAGATGATGATGAAGTAACTTCCAATTCTTTAAAAGATAATTTTCCGAAGGCTACGGCTTCCGGAAAGAAATTTTTGTACCCTAAAGAATCCGTCGAGTCTGGTTGAGCAGGAATTTGAGCGTAAAAGTACAAGCGTGAAAGAGCATTCAGAAAACGCTTGAGGCACAGGGGTGGTTGCAAGATGCCGCGTAGTATGACGTTGAGCAAAAAATAGCCACGGTTACTGAAAGTTCTTAACTCCGGGAACCTCTCTAGAGTAATCTTCGAAGAGTTGGCTTTCAAAAATCCTACGAGATTTGAAACTGAAATTTGCGGAGGAGTTTCCTACAACGTGAATATGGTCTGCCTCTCCGTTAATTTCAAGTACGAAACAGCCTTTTGATTCTGCCAATGAACCCAAATTCCTCTGAGGTAGGCCAATACCGTCTCAGACATTTTCTTTCTTCGATATTTTGTTGTGAATATCAAATGCACCACAAGATTTGTGACCGAGTGTCTTTTTTGCAGAAGGGGTAACTGATCTGTCATACAATTAAGTAGATAAGGAAATGAGATGTTGCAGGCTACGAAAGTTCGGCTGTACCCGACTAAAGAACAAAAAGAATTTTTATCCGGCCAATTCGGAGCTGTGCGCTTTTGTTTTAATCGCTCTGCAGCACTGAAAAAGAGATTTTATGAAAAGAAGAGCATATCTCTTTCCATTATTAAGGAATTGAAGCCGCTGCTCTCAATAGCAAAGAAGTCCCGCAAATACGCTTGGCTTGCCCAATATGATTCGATTAGCTTGCAGGAAGCCGTTCGTCATGCTGACACAGCATTTAAAAACTTCTTTGCCAAAAGAGCTAAATATCCTAAGTTCAAAAGCAAAAACGGAAAACAATCCAGTTACCACTGTACAAGCGTATCCGTTGGCGAAAATTGGATAAAGATTCCGAAGTGCGATCCGATTAAAGCCGTAATCCACCGTCCGATTCTTGGCATCGTTAAAAGCATCACAGTGACAAAAGATCGTGTAGGAGAGTATTACGCCTCTGTTCTATGCGAAACAGAAGAAAAAGAACCCGAATCTATCAAGGTGCTTAAAGAATCAGCAATTAAAGGAATTGATGCAGGGATTAAAGTATTTCTTACAGATTCGGACGATCAGGAGATTGAGAATCCGAAAAGTCTAACCCGTCAGCTGAAAGCACTTCGTAAGCTGAGCAAAGCCGTCTCCAGAAAACAGAAAGGAAGTCATCGAAGAAAGAAAGCAGTAGCGAAACTGAGCAAATTCCATCGAAAAGTTTCTCGGAAAAGAGAGGACTTTCAACATAAAGTCTCAAAGCGAATGGTTGACGAAAGCCAAGCAGTCATTGCGGAGAGTTTAAAAATCAAGAATATGCTGCGCAATAAAAGGTTATCTCGTTCAATAGCAGATGCAGCGTGGGGCAGTTTTTACAACAAACTTGCATATAAATGCAGGAAAGCAGGAAAGCCGTTTGTACAAATAGACAGTTTCTATCCTTCTTCCAAGATGTGTCCCCGCTGTCTGCATAAATTTGAAGAGCTGACTCTTACTATGAGGCAATGGGTTTGTCCTCATTGCGGACAGCATAACCAACGAGACTATGCCGCTGCATTAAATATTAAGAGGCAGGGCATAGTGCAGTTAAAGGCGGCTGGGCATACCGTCTTGCGGCAATAGCCGTAACTCATGGAGACACTGTAATTCCTTACGAATGTAAGGTTGGAGTCGATGAAGTGAGAAGCCTCGTCCGAAAGGCCGGGGAGATGTCACCAGCTGAAGCTATGCGCACCCTCGCTAGGCCAATTGACGGTGA
The DNA here is from genome assembly GCF_054660695.1 of Turicimonas sp. TL08. NCBI lineage: Bacteria > Pseudomonadati > Pseudomonadota > Betaproteobacteria > Burkholderiales > Sutterellaceae > Turicimonas > Turicimonas sp. TL08. The sequence goes on along the minus strand of NZ_BAAGDP010000018.1, from coordinate 45,448 downwards.
CAAGCCTATCGTTGCCGGAGAGAGCGGTGCGGCAGGAGTTGCGGCTCTCATTGAAATAATGACGGATCCTCGTTTTGAAAAACAGCGTCAAGCGATGGGGCTTGATGAGAATGCAAAGGTGCTGTGCATTTCGACTGAAGGCGACACCGATAAGGCTAATTATCAAAGAATCATGGAAGGAGCATACCCAAGGCAAGAGTCGTAAACAACTTCAAAACTGAAAGTAGAGAGAAACCATTATCGGGAAGCATACTTCTGCTCGGAGTCAGGAAAATGCTTCTCGTTTTTTATTGGAATCCGCACCAATCGTTCAAATCCTACGTATCCGGTATGACAAAGTCCGCAAAAGTGCGGACCTTATTAATTGGGCGTGTGAGTTGAGCCCGGGTTTGCGTGAAGTGACTTAACAGCATACCGGCTGTACCAACCTTTCAAGAAGGTGCAGCCGGAAATTAGAGATTGGACTTCAATCAGGAGCCAAAGAGACACTTCAAAGGTTATTGATTAGGCATCTTTCTGCCGTCCTCTACTTCGACCACGTTTTTACCGCTGGTAATTTCCACATCGGCCCAGTAGCCCCAGTGGTAGACGGCATCCGTTTCGCTTACCTTACCGTCACCAAACATTAACCGGACAGTACCGCGATACGGCGTGAAAATCCCAAGGCCTAGGTAAGCATGAGCCATCCCGAAAACAGCAATGAGAATAAAACACACTACGTGAACGACTCTTGCCCAGACAATAGTAGAAGCACTCCACTCAACAGCCCATCTGCCTTCAGGTAAGAAACCGGTGCGAGACCATAGAATTAAACCGCTTATGGCTGCAATTATTACAGAGAATAACAACAGGCCGTCTGCCGCTCTTTGAGCACCTTTTACTTCTCTTTGCGGTGGCATATGAAACTTTGATGGGAAGAACATATACGGTACGAAATAGAGCCCGTACATCACATCGTCGCGATTCCATTTTTGGAAGATATCGACACGCCAAAACCTTAAGAATCCTTTGAAGTCAAAGAAAATAACCAGTAAAGGCACGACGATGAGCGGAATGGCGATTAATCGGTGCGTCCATCTCATCGCGATCGTGAAATCAGAACCTACCGCATTATTCCAAGCTTGAATTAATACGAACAAGCCGGTAATAGTTAAGGTAATTACAGAAATAGCTGCAGTCCAGTGGGTAAGTCTTGCAGTGACTGAATGTCTCTTAATATATTTCGTGATCATAGCTGAGCTCCTTTATTAGAGTCATTCTTCTTGAAGCTGTCCAAGTACTGTTCATTGATTTCCTGCTGCTTCTGATATTGGACGTTATCTTCGGCCAGACGCTTCTGGACAAGTTCTTCAGCAAAATTCTTTTGTCTTTCATTCCATGTTTCTTTGTCTTGCTCGACAGTGAGTTTGTGCTTCTTGTAGCCCAATGTCATGAAGTAAGACAGAGCTAACCCGGCGACGGTAACACCTGCCGCAATAGCGGTTGCAGGCTTAGAAACGGTATGGATGAATTTGGTTGCTGCCGAAAGAGAAGGATCGGTCGGTAAACCATAAGCCTCATGGTTATATTTGCAGACGGTTAAGATATGGAGTCCGCCCATTTCTTTTTCGCCGTAAAGTTCTGCATCTTTGTATCCTCTGCTCTTAGCAAATTCAACTTGGCGATGACCTTCTTCAATCATTTTCTCTCTCGGGCCGAACATCAGAGCTTCCGGCTGACAAGCTTTAACGCAAGCCGGAACTTCACCGTTATTCAGACGGGAATAGCACAGGTCGCACTTGTCAATTTTTTGAAGTTTGCCGTGATAACGAGGTACGTCAAACGGGCAAGCTGGCTGACACAATTCACATCCGATGCAGACTTTGTCATTGAACGTGACGGCACCGTTTTCCTCATGTTTCAGAGCACCGGACGGGCAGGCGTCTACACATCCGGCATCAGTGCAGTGGAAACAAGACTTACGTCCGAAAGCCCATTGAACCGGTCTGTAAGGGTCATCGGTTTCTTTTTCATTGAAAGTAATGATTAAACGTGTTTCACCATCGAGATCAACCGGGGACTGATAGCTTCCCGGGAACGGGTAGGCATTAAAGCCAAGAGATGAAAACAAATCATTCCATTGTTTACAAGCTATCTGACATCCTTTGCATGCAGTGCAGCGGGTGGAGTCAAATAACATCGCCATTTTTTTTCCAGTATATTCAGACATGATGGAATTCCTTTAGGCAACTTTTTCAATATTGACGAGGAACGCTTTGTATTCAGGAATAAAGCTGTTTCCGTCACCTACATTTGGCGTGAGATCGTTCATCGTGTCTCCCGTGGAATAACACGACTGCCAACTCCAGTGCCTAATCAGTCCAATGACATGAGTCTTTTTGCCGTTGATCATCAGCGGTTTAAACCGGACGGTTACCATTGCGAAAGCTTGAACGGATGCACGTCTGTTAAAGATTCTGACTACATCGCCATTCTTGATGCCTTTTTCTTCTGCCAGTTCCTTCGAGATTTCAATGAAAGGACGAGGCATAATTTGAACCAACCAAGGCTGGTTTCGGGTCTGAACACCGGATTGCCAGTGTTCGGCCATCGCATAAGTTGTAGCCACAATCGGGAATTCTTCCGGACTGCCGCGGTTAACGCCCGGCAAATCGGTAAACTGAATCATCGGATCGTTCTGATGGCCGTTGAAGACATTCTTGGTCGGCGATTCAAACGGTTCGTAAGCTTCGGAGAATGGACCGTCAACCATCTGTTGAGCAAAAAGTCTCGAGCATTCTTCCCAAGTCATATCGAAAGCTTTGTTATTAGGCGGAACCGGAACTACCGTACCGTTAGGAAGTTTTTCACTAGCAACGAAATCCGGAACGTCATTGCACTTCCATGAGCTGCCATTCCATTCAACAAGTGTTTTTTCAGGATTCCACGGCTTGCCCTGCATATTGCAGCTAGCGCGGTTATACAGAATTCTGCGGTTTGCCGGCCAAGAGAAGCACCAACCGGAATAAAGAGCAAGATCAGTCGGGTCAGCCATTGAACGTCTTGTGCAAGGCTGCATCATCGGTTCCCACTTGTGAGGATCGTTGTTGTAGTAACCGGAGTAAATCCAAAGACCGCAGGCAGTAGAGCCATCAGCTTTCAGATCACTAAAGCTCTTGATGAGTTTACCGGTCTTAGTGTTATAACCGTTTAATGCATGAGCTGCCGCTAATACATCGAGTTTGCCGTTTGGATTTCTATAGTTCCAATTGACCTTTGTGACTTGGTCAGGGCAGGCTCCGCCTTCTTTTCTATAGAGGTGCTGCAGTCTCAAGAAGAGCAAGGAAAGGATTTCGAAATCGCTCTTTGCGTCGCCCATCGGTTCGACAGCTTTCTGTCGCCACTGAATCCAACGTCCGGAATTGGTAATGGAACCTTCTTTTTCGAAGATCATCGCTGCCGGTAGCATATAAACCGTTGTATTGATCTTTGCAGGATCCATTCCCGGAGCTTTCCAGAAAGTAGCGGTTTCAGTCGGGAACCAGTCAGCCACAATCAACCAGTCAAGGTTGCGCATTGCCTCACGGGCAAATTTGGCGTTCGGCGTAGAAGTGGCCGGATTGCTGGCCATGACGATGTAGCCTTTACACTGGTTTTGGTTCATGTAGTGGAAGCTTGGCATCGTGGAGTCGTTATGCGCCAATGTGCGTTTCGGCCATAAGTCATAGCAGTAGTCATTGTCTACCGTTGCGTTGTCACCGTACCACTCCTTGAGCATGGAAACCAGAAGTTTCGGTTTATTCATATAGAAGCCGCTTCCCGGTGTCTCTGCATTCAAGTAAGCCGTAAGGTTCGGGTGCTGTTCTGCAATCGGCCATGCTAAATAACCCGGCGTGCTGTCCATACCGATACCCATGTCGGTTGAACCTTGAACGTTGGATTCGCCTCTTAAAGCATTGATGCCGCCGCCGGCAACACCGATGTTGCCGAGCAAAAGCTGAACCATACACATGCTGCGGCAGTTTTGAGAGCCGTAGTGGTGCTGAGCTTGTCCTAATGCGTAAATGATGCTGCCGCTCTTTCCCGGAGCGCCGGTCGAAGCAAATGTTTCATAGACTTTTTCCAGAACATTCTTTTCAATGCCGGTGACTTGAGAAACTTTATCAATGGTGTAGCGAGAATAGTGCTTTGCCATTAAGTTAAGAACGCAGTTCGGATCTTGAAGTGTGGGATCTTTTTTAGGAACTAATTCATCCGGCGGAGTGAACTTCGGTACACCCGGATCATTTACCCATTTGCCGTCTTCGCCATGAGCGTCTTTCCAGCTTAATTTCTTTTCCAGCTGGTATTTCCAAGTGCGTGTTTTGTAATTCTTAGCCTCAGGATCCCAGCCGGAGAAAAATCCCGTTTCCGGGTCAAATCCGAATGCCGGATCAATCAAATATGAGGCGTTGGTGTAATTTAAAACGTATTCTTTCTGATAAAGGCCGTTGGACAGAATGTAGTTCATCAAGCCGCCAAAGAAGGCGATGTCGGTACCCGGACGGATGTGAGCATAGATATCAGCTTGGGAGGCGGTACGCGTAAATCTCGGGTCGACAACAATCCATTTAGCTCCTTTGTCGATTCCTCTGTGAATCCAACGAGAGGACAACGGATGGTTTTCGCAGTTGTTGGAACCGATGGTCATATAGACATCAGAGTTTTTGAAGTCGCACCAATTGTTGGTCATAGCGCCGCGGCCGAATGACGGTGAAAGACCGGAAACAGTAGAAGATTCGCAGACGCGTGCCTGGTTATCGATTTCTACCATGCCTAAAGAGCGGCAGAATTTGTTGAAAGCGAAGCATTCTTCGTTATTGACTTTGCCGCAGCCGAAGGCTGCAATACCTTGTGTGCGGTTGACCGTGACGCCGTTGTCGGTTGCGGTAAATGTTTCGTCACGAGTTTTTTTGATTGCTTGTGCCATTTCGTTGATGGCATTGCTCCAAGAAATCGGTTCCCACTCAGACTTGCCCGGTCTGCGGACCAAAGGCTGAGTCAAACGATATGGATGCGGAACCAATTTTCCTTTTTTATCGATGATGTCGCAGAGACCTATCAAAGAAGAACCTTTTGCGCAAAGACCTCCTAAATTAATCGGGTTATCCGGATCGCCTTCTACGTTGACGATTTTTCCGTTGCGCGTAGAGGTGATGACACCGCAGCCGCCTGCACAGAAGCAGCAGATGCCAACGTTTTCTCGGGTTTCCTGCAGTTTCCAAGGAAGTTTTTGCGATGGGAGGAATCGATCTCCGGCAAGCGCCATGTTAGCGGCACCTATCAGGCCAAATGCACCGGAAGACTTTAGAAAAAGCCTGCGGGTAGTTTTTAAATTTTGCAAGGACATTTTATGCCTCAGGGGTAGTGTTAACACTAATTAGATAGTTCTGCAGACGAGTCTAGGTCTGGGGGTGTTATATAGATTTTCAAGACCTACCAGAATGGGTTTATGTCCTTGATTCGATGACGCATTTTGGGTGCGAGGAGATGTTTGAACGGATTTTTTTACTAGTTAGGAGTAAGGCTTAAAGATTAAAAGGTTAGTTTTAAAATTGAGGAGAGGGGTTGATTGGTTCGAAAGAAAAGACCTCCATCAATTATTCTTTTCTTTTTTTATAAGAGCTGTCCTTGTAGATAGCTTGGGTATCCTGTCTTCTAATTAAAACTTTGGTTTGAACGAAAGCAAATATTAAAACGTAAACTCTTTTGGAGAAGAAAACAACATCCCATTGTTTTATCTAAGAAATCTTAATCTCACAGACCATATCTTGTTCGAAGTTCAGTAAAAACAACTTCAACGGGAATGCCTTTGCCTTCTTCAATTTGTTTATATCCTTTTTCTAATTCGGCATAAAATTGTGCTGCTGAACTCTCCGCCTTACAGAGGAGTGGCCGAGGACGGAAAGTTTTGTGACACAGGAAAAATCTCTGTTCTAAAATCTTTTTTAATGCCGTAAAGTAGCGAAAACAATTTCTTCTGCAGCGTTTCATCGATCTTGAAATTAATTCCCATATTTTTAAGGCCAGAAATAAATATTCTGTGGGAGGAGTGTTGTCTTAACGGCTTACTAATGCCCGGTAATTCGAAAGAATAGAGTAGGGCTCTGCTGGAAGAACTCCCTACAGTACGGTCGACTGTCTTGATGTTGAAGCAGTTGCATCTGTTTTGTTTTACAGCAGGATATAGCGAATTTGAATAACGTAAGTGCTCTTGTTGTACGTTGTGTGATCAAAAGTTGATTGAAGGTAGAAAGACAATTTCTGCGCATTCAGCTTTAAAACTTTTAATCATTTTTCCGCAGGCTTTCGGACTGACTTAAAGAAAAATTTCCTTTGGTTGTTCCTCTAAGAAAATTCATTAGCCGACAGATAACAAGCCAAGAAGTGACAGGCAGAAACCTTTTCGAGTTCTCAGAAAAGCAATGAGACGGATACAGCTGCAGGAGATTCCATAAAAACTAAAGCAAGCGGGAAAATTTATCCATATCCAATTAGTAAAGGAGAGATTCATGAGTCTAATAGAACTTAGACAGGCATTTGAGCCGTACAGAAAGCCAATGTTGATGGTTTTTCCGGATCCGGCCGGAGGATACTTCATAGCTGAGATGTCCAAGTTGCAATTCTGTGATCTCAAGTACGCTGAGGATCCATATCTCGGGCCTTCCGTTTCGTTGTGGAGGGCAGATGAAAATGGAGAGTACTCTCGTATGTTTGTTTGGACTTGTTGCTTAGACTACATGGATATGATTGATGATTCAATTGAGACTTATATCGCTGAGGTGGCTTCCCGAAAAGGTTTCACAGTTGAATTTTTCTCTGACGCCGATAGCGTGATCGATGCGAAGTTGCCGACGTACTTCGAGGATCCTACCTACAGTGGCTTTGATCTGTTTGTTTTTCGAAAACAGATTCTTGAATATGAAGACTCTTTTCCGTTATCTGCCGAATCTCACAAAAAACTTGAAGAAGCTATCAAAGAGCTGAGGAAAAGAAATGTCCCGGGCCATATGCCGTGTCCTTGATCTGGCCGGAATACAACGGATTGGATAACTCAAGTTTGGTTAAGAGGAAGTTTTAGAGAGGTAAGGAAAAGAAACAGGCAGAGTTTTTAAGCTCTGCCCGTAGCTCAATTTTTAGAAAAATCCCGGAGTGATGCCAAGCCACTTGAAGTAAGTAGCGCCGGCCAATAAAAGTCCTGCCCAGTACAGCAGAGACATTACAAAACCGTAATAGAACGATTCGCCCATGGTGTATTTGTTTGTGCCGTACAGCATGGCGTTTGGTTTTGCATTGAATGGCAGGCTCCAGCATACGTTGATGCAAAGAGCAACTGGAATGGCCAAGGATAAGATGTCAATCTTCAGCTCTTGTGCAATGCCGATAACGATAGGCATGAAAATGATCGTGCGCATATTCTTGCTTTGGAAAATAAAGTGGCTGGCAATAAATATGCCGGTCAAAAGAGCATAAAGTGAGAAATAGCTCATGGAAGCAAGACCGAGCGTGTCCATCATGGCCTTGGTCAGCGTGTCCATTAACTTCGTTGTAGTTAAGCCTGCACCGAGAGCGTACGCACCTGCCGAGAAAATCATCAGATGCCAAGGAACATCAACGTCATTCCAATTTAAGAGTTTGAATTGAGGAGTGAGCATAATGACCGCTCCGGCCATGGCAACGACGGTAGCATTAAGACCGTGAATTTTATCGGTGGCCCACACTAAAAGTACTAATCCGAAAACAATGATGGCTTTGAGCTCATTGAGTTTAACCGGACCTAGATCCTCGTAGGCCTTCTTAAGAGATTCCATCCCGCCTTCAAGTTTCGGAAGAGTATCTTCTTTCGAGACCGGAAAGATGAATCTCATGCCGAGAGCATAACCGATGATTCCAAAACCGATGACCAAAGGAAGGCCGGCCATCAACCAATCGAAATAATAAATTGTGCAGCCGGCACCGGCTAAGAGTGCAATTGCAAGCAAGTTGGCGCCGGAGCCTGTCATAAAGGCATTGCAGCTGGCATTAATCATAACCAGGTTGTACAGCACCAAGTTTCTGGAGAAATTATTGGTTTTATCGGTTCCCGGAGCTCCGTAAACGGCAGAAATCACCATGAACAGCGGCATCATCAAAGCGGCTTTAGCAGCGGTCGCATTAATGAAAGCTGCCAAGATCACATTGATTCCTAGAAATGTCAGGAATATTGCAGAAGCATTTTTACCGAATCGAAGAATCAGCCACAAAGCGACTCTCTTGACGAGCTGAGTCTTTACTAAGGCACTAGCCAAAATAAATGCCGCAACGTTCAGCCAAATAACCGGATCGCCCAAAGTTGCCATTGCCGGCTTCGCTTTGAGTATTCCGGTTAGAACCAGTCCGCAAATCAAGATCATGGAGGTGACATAGTTTGGAACCGTTTCGCTAATCCAGAGAAACAGCGATGTCGCAAAGAGGGCGAACATAATTTGCTGTTTGTCATTGAGGATTGGAATCGGAATGAAGTAAGCCAAAAGCACGTAGATGGCCGCGGCAATAGGCAGGCCCCAACTCTTAAAGAATTCACCGACTTTTGTTAATTGTTTCTTCGGAAGCTTATTCAAAGAATAAGCATTCAAATCCAGAGGATCAAAGTTTTGCTGGCTGGTATTTGTAGTCATATTCTTCAAGGCGGTATTTCACCGCCTCCCTTTTCAGTCCACCCTAAACACGGAAGGTTCAGACCATTCCAAGTACCTGTTTAGCGGCTTTAAGATAGTTAGTATTCGGAAGTTCAGAGATCCCTAAAGCTTCCGTAGCTGTCTTCATGCTTTCGTAGTTCTCACTTTCGCAGCAGGCGGTTTCAACCATCGCACCGTTGAACCATACCTTGGCGTATTCGCAGATAACGCCGTTAACGGAGAAACCGAAGCGCTTCTTTTCGACCACAACTACAGCCAATTCGCTGTTCTTGCGGGCGATGTCTACGAATTCCTCAAGCGTGTATGTTTCTTGAGTAAGAGGAATTTCAACCTTCAAATGAGAGAGGATGACGTCGAGTTCTTCCTTTTTGACGGGGAAGCGGAACTTGCCGCGAGGTTGGAAGATTTCATAACCTTCCGGAGTTTCGCCGACCTTGGTCTTGATATCGAGCAAACCGTCACGGACTTTCACATTGGCATCATTGGTATTTCTTGACAAGAAATAGGTCTCAGCCGGCATAACGCGGGCTGCATAAAGAGTAGCTTTGCATTGCCACATGTGCTCCTGCACGCCTTTGATGATGTCTTTGCCAAAAACGCGGAACTCGGCTCTAGGAACGATCTTTGAAGCCTCTTCGGCACTAATTGCTTGATTCTTTTCATATGGATTGGCCATGACGTTCTCCTACTTGTCCCAAGTTGTGAAAGGATGTGCAACTAAGTTTGAGTTGAAATAGCGGGGATCGGAAGAGACCTCTTCGCCAAGCCAAGCCGGCTTTTCAAACGGTGTTTCTTCGGAAGGCAACTCAATCTCAGCCACAACTAAACCTTCGTTGACGCCATGGAATTCATCGATTTCCCAGGTCAAGCCATTTCCTGCAGGGATCTTGTAGCGGGTTTTTTCAATGATTGGCTTTTCGGCTAAATCGTCAAGCATCTTTACGCAATCGGCATGAGGAATGGGATATTCAAACTCAAGACGAGTGCAGCTGACGGTCAAACCCTTGATAGTGAGAAAAGCTTTGTCATCAATTGTGCGGATTCGGACGGTTCTTTCTTTTGCGCTGTTGAGATAGCCTTGACGGTAAAGAGTTCCGACGGCACCTTTCTTCCATTCATCGCCGATAACTAAAAATTTTCTTTCAATCTCTTTTGCCACTTTTGTCTCCTTAGAGTGTCCGTGAGTTACTAAGTTTGGATAGGAACATTGTGGATCCTCAGTAGCAAAAAGGAAAATTATTAATTCATATAAGACCTATAAGCTAATCTTATGAAATGGTAGCTAATCGGTTCCAGAAGTTTTGTTTTTTAACAATGAAATAAACTGAAAAGCTGCCGGAGATAAGTCTTGGTTTGGATTAATGCCTAGAAAATAGTCGGCCGTGACGCTAAAGTTCTTCACATGTACTTCTAATAGCTTTTCTTGCTTGATTTCTTCTTTAACAGCGACCAGCGGAAAAGCCGCCATTCCGATTCCGCTTTGGATTAAATGTTTTGAACTCTCAAGACTATTGACTTCAATCAATGGTGCTGACAAGAATTCAGATGCACCCACCGATCCGAACCATTCTTCTATCTTGGAGCGCATTCTGCTGCCTCTTTGGCGCATAACCAAATAGTTTTTGCCGAACTCTTCCGGAGTAATGGCTTTTTTAAGAGCTGCAAGAGGAAAAGTAGGTGAGCACACGCAAACGTAAGGCTCTTTGGACAAAAGCTCCTGATGGCAGTTTTTGAGGCCTTCTACATGCCTTGATAAAGCCAAATCAGCCGCACCTTTCTCCACCAATTCCGTGACATGGGCCGAGTCTCCCATTTCTAACCGAATATTGATGAGAGGATACGTTTTGGAAAACTCAGCGATGATGTCGGGCAAGAAGTAGTTGCCCATGACAGCACTAGCTGCGATGGTCAGCTCTCCGGTCTGCAGTTGATTGAGATCGTTGAAGACACTTTCAATTTCTTTAAATATTCCGAATAGCCGTTGGGTGTGGTTAAAAAGAATTTTTCCTCTGGCAGTAAGGCGGATTTGGCGCTTGCCTCTGTCAAAAAGAGGGTTCTTTAAAGCGTGTTCGAGGCCTTGTATTTGTTGAGATACCGCTGGCTGGCTCAGGAATAATACTTTGGCGGCTTCGGTAAAACTTCCCAAACTAGCGACAACGTGGAATGTTTTCAGATGCTCCAAATTCATCCGAGAAATGCCGGGAGCCGATTTAGTCATTTGGTCATGACCTCATAGTTGGAAGACATAGAAACCGGACGCAGGTCTTGGGTATAAAACCAAGGAAAGAATGAGCGCGCATCTCAGTCTTTAGAATGATCGCTTCTGGTGGCGTTTCTAATTTTGCGTTTAATGTTCGGGCCGAGTCTTTCTAACGCATCAATAGTGTTGAATACGGTTGCTCTGCCTTTGAGAGAAAGCGTCCGGAACTTTTTAAGCAGAACGTCTTCTTCCACGCCGGGGATGTGGCGCTCATCAGCAATGATAAAAAGGATGTCGAAGCCGATGGCAAAAAGCCGCGGCATTCTGAAGATGCCGGGATCAGTTTCACCGGCCTCAAAACGCTGGTAAGTTTCGAGAGGAATACCGAGAAGCTGGGCAATCTGCAATTCCGTGTAGCCCAGCCTTTCTCTCTCGAAACGCAGTCGGTCTCCGATTTCTTTTTTCTGCTTGGTGCTGGTAAGCGCCATAAGAGTCTCTTAAACGTTAAATAAGAAGTTCATGACGTCGCCGTCCTGAACAACGTAGTCTTTACCTTCAACTCTTAATTTACCAGCTTCTTTGGCTCCATTTTCGCCTTTGAAGTTGATGTAATCGTTATAACTGATGGTTTGAGCACGGATAAACCCTCTTTCGAAGTCAGTGTGAATAACACCGGCTGCCTGAGGGGCGAGGTCGCCTATATGAATTGTCCAAGCTCTGACTTCTTTTTCACCGGCGGTGAAGTAAGTCTGGAGGCCCAGCAGCTGATAAGCGGCTCTAATGACTCGGTCTAAGCCCGGTTCATGCATGCCGAGGTCTTCCAAGAAAACCAGTTTGTCTTCTTCCGGAAGGTCGGAAATTTCCGCTTCAATCTTGGCGCAAACGGCAACGACGATGGAATTTTCTTTGGCGGCATGTTCTTGGACTTGGTCAAGAAGCGGATTGTTTTCAAAACCGCCTTCTTCAACGTTGGCAACGTACATGGTCGGCTTCATTGTCAGAAGGAAGAGAGGCTTAATGACTTCTTTTTCTTCCGGAGTAAGTTCTACGCTTCTTGCAGGCTGGTTTTCATTGAGAGCCGGCTGAAGTTTTTCTAAGACTTTAACGAGCTTCAAAGCTTCTTTATCGCCGCCGGAGCGAGCCTGCTTGGAGTATTTAGCTAATTGCTTTTCAACGGTGGCCAAATCAGCAAGAGCCAATTCCGTATTAATGACTTCGATATCTTCGAGCGGGTTGACGTGGTTAGCAACGTGAGTGATGTTTTCATCTTCAAAGCATCTGACGATGTGCGCAATAGCGTCGCATTCACGAATGTTTGCCAAGAATTTGTTTCCTAAACCTTCGCCTTGGCTTGCACCGGCTACCAAGCCGGCAATATCAACAAATTCAACGGTTGCCGGAATGATTTTCTGAGGATGAACAATTTCAGCGAGCTTGGCAAGTCTCGGATCAGGAACTTCGACGATACCGACGTTTGGTTCGATCGTGCAGAACGGATAGTTTTCTGCGGCAATCCCTGCCTTTGTCAATGCATTAAAAAGAGTAGATTTGCCGACGTTAGGCAGCCCTACGATTCCACATTTCAAACCCATTTTTAGATTTCCTATTCTTTAAGCTTAATTTCTAATTTTTTCAATTCAGTTTCGTCAAAGACATCTATGCCGTTCTGCATAAGAAGCCGAGCAGTACAACCCGTACCGTCGCGCAGCTGGCCTGAAAAAGTACCGCCATAGATTCGGTCTTTTCCGCAAGAAGGACTTTTAGACTTTAAAACTGCTATTTTTATCCCGTTATTTTGGCAGTATTTTAAGGTGCTCTCAGCCCCTAATAAAAACTGTTTACTAACATCCGTTCCGCTTTTGTTTAATACTTTGTCCGTATGCTCATCTATTTCCGCCGGGATTCGCGGAACAGGAAGGCCCCCAAGCATCTCGGGACAAAGTTTGTGGACTTCGAAATCTTTATTTTTGAGGAAACTCAGCAGTTCACGGCACGGTTTTCCCGCACCGTCATAGCGGACTGTGTCTCCCAGCAAGCAGGCGCTTACTAAAATTTTGGAGACGGTCATGAATTAATTTTTTGCAAGGCGTCTTCAGTTTTTCCCTCTGCAATCAGAGGAAGAAACTCAATGCCTTTTGCGACGGCCTGAGAAATCAGGATTCGATCATCGGGACTCGGACGACTTAAGACGTAGTCGGCAACAGGTGTTTGAAGCTGCTTGTCTCTGGGATGGCCGATGCCGATGCGCAGACGCTGAAAGTTTTGAGATCCAATCAGAGAAGAAATGCTCTTTAAGCCGTTATGGCCCGCGCATCCTCCACCGATTTTGTATTTAATTGAGCCGGGAGGAAGGTCAAGTTCATCATGAACGACGAGGATCTCTTCCGGCTTGAACTTATAAAAAGAAATGACAGCAGAAACAGCTCTGCCCGATAAATTCATTAAGGTCGAGGGCTGCAATACGAGGATTGCATTCCCCGAGATATGGGTAGTAGCTGTTTCTCCGAAAAAGCGTTTGTTCGGTTCAAAGAAGCCTCCGAATTTTGCCAGAACTTCATCAGTAAACTGAAATCCGACATTGTGTCTGGTTCCAACATAAGGTTTACCAATATTTCCCAGCCCGACTATTAATTTAATCGGAGGCATCTTCACACCGCTCATTTACTTGCTCTTTCCTTTTTTCTTGTCCTTATCGGCAGTTCTCTTTGCTCTTTTACGAACAACAGGTTCTTCTGCGTCTAAGAAACCTCTTTCTTCAGGCGGACGATCATACCGCACTACACATTGTTTTCCTTTGATGTAGGCACTGCGTAATGCAAAAATAACGTTCTGAGCAATTTCTTCGTCAACTTCTACAAGTGAGTAGCGGTCTGCAATATCAATAGAACCAATCAGCTTGGAAGAAACACCTGCCTCGTTAGCAATGGCGCCAACCAAATCCTGAGGTCTGATGCCGGAATCTCTGCCGGTACCGATGAACAGACGAACCATTCCTTCAGATGTACGGCGCGGAGACTTAGATGGTTTTCTCGGCTTACGGCCTTCTTCCTTAACGCCAATCTGGCTCGGGATTTCAACGTCGTAAGAATCCTTCCAGTTGTTTTCGTTGGCCAGTTTGACGGCAGCGGCTGCGACATCCAAGACGTCGAAGTCATTGCTGAGAGTTTCAACGATAGAACGATAGCGTCCCAAATCGTTTTCGCCGACCAAAATTTCATGAACGGAGGCTCTTGTGAGATCGAGACGTTTAGCATGAACATCAGTTGCTGTCGGAACAGAAAGAATTTGAATCTTCTGTTTTGTCATGCGTTCAATGTTCTTAAGCAGTCTGCTTTCTCTCGGTTCCAGAATTGTGATGGCTGTACCTTCACGTCCTGCACGGCCTGTACGGCCGATACGGTGAACGTAGGTTTCAGTTGTAGCAGGAATACCGTAGTTGATAACGTGAGTTAAGTGTTCGATATCGATACCGCGGGCAGCAACGTCAGTTGCGACAATAACGTCGACTTGTTCTGCTCTGGCTCTCTTCATGACACGGTCTCTTTGGGCCTGATCCAAGCCGCCGTGCAATGGTTCTACGCTGTAGCCTCTGCCTCTAAGGCTTTCGGCAAGTTCATCAACTTCGTTTCTTGTACGTGCAAAGACGATAGCCAGTCTCGGGCTTTCGATATCCAAGATTCTGCCTAAAGCAGCAACTCTGTGGTTTCTGCCGACGATATATGCAGACTGTCTGACTTTAGGCTGTTCTCCTTCGGGAACCTTTTCCTTCGGGATAAGAATGCGGTACGGATTGTTCAGCTGATTTTCAGCCATCTTAGTAATTCTGGCAGGCAATGTAGCTGAGAACAATGCGGTTTGTCTTTCTTCAGGAAGAGCACTGAGAATTGCATCCAAATCTTCTGCAAATCCCATATCAAGCATTTCGTCGGCTTCATCGAGAACGACCGCTTGAATATCTTGAAGATGGAGGGTACCTCTGCGAATGTGATCTAAGGCTCTGCCCGGTGTTGCAACAACAATGTGAACGCCTCTGTTAAGGGCTTTGATCTGACGGCTGTAATCCTGACCGCCGTAAATCGGTGTTACATAAACACCGGAGTCTCTGCTGTAGCTCAGAATAGCTTCAGAGACCTGAATACACAATTCACGTGTCGGGGTCAAAATCAATACTTTCGGATTCTTTGGCTCACTGTTCAAACAGTATCTTTGAATCAACGGCAGAGAGAATGCAGCTGTTTTACCGGTACCGGTGGCTGCTTGACCCAAGACGTCTCGTCCTTCAAGAAGGGCTGGGATAGAATGTGTTTGGATTGGAGTCGGTTCTTCAAAACCCAACCTTGATAAAGCGTTGGCCAGCTTTTCGTCAAGGCCGAGTTTCATGAATAGATTTTCAGACATTAAATTCTCCAGTGCTGTGCCTGCACAGCAATTAATATTGTCTGCATTATGAATAAAAAACGCCCTGTACCCGAAAGGGCACAGGGCATTTTGAGTAAGTAACCTTTTGTTATTGCTCAGCAGACTTTTCAGCTGTTGCAGGAACAGCGTCAGCAGCAACTTCCGGTTCAGCCGGTGTATCAACTTCTTCAGTGATAACAACAGCGGAAGCAACTGTCGGATCTTCTTCAGGTTTGAGAACTGCAGTAACGCCTTCAGGAAGAGCCAAGTTAGAAACGTGGATCGGTTCCTGAACTGTCAAGCCGGAAAGATCAACAGTGATGAATTCAGGAAGGTTAGCCGGCAAGCAGGCAACTTCGATTTCAGTAAGAGTGTGTGTAACGTTTGCTTTTTCAACAACAACGGCAGGAGATTTTTCTTCGCCGATGAAGTGAAGTGGAACGTGCATATGGATTGGTTCGTCAGCAGCGATACGTTGGAAATCAATGTGCAAAACTTGCGGTTTGTACGGATGCATCTGGAAAGCACGGAGAAGAACTTTTTCGTTCTGACCGTCTAATTCCATATCGAGAATGGAAGCATGGAATTTTTCCTTGCGGAGAGCGTGGAAAATTTCATTGTGATCGAGCTCGATAGGAGTAGCTGGAACCTTTCCGCCATAAACAATGCCAGGAAGTTTGTCAGCGCGGCGAAGGCGGCGGCTCGCACCCGTACCTTGAGCCTTACGTGTAGATGCAGTAAATTTCATTTAAAAAACTCCAAAAACAAATCTACTGACCGCGACCAGTCAGTAGAGGAATAAAATTAATTTTTGCTTTTTTATTCGGCAAACAAGCTGCTTACCGAGGATTCGCAAGCAATGCGTGAGATTGTTTCACCAATCAATGAAGCGCATGTCAACTGTCTGATTTTCGGACAATTTAATGCGTCTTCGCGAAGCGGAATTGTATCAGTAACTACGACTTCATCGAGAGCTGAATTTGTAATTTTTTCAACTGCTGCACCGGAGAAAACAGGATGAGTTGCATAAGCCAAGACTCTCTTAGCTCCTCTTTCCTTAAGTGCATCAGCAGCATGACACAATGTTCCGGCAGTATCAACGATATCGTCAACAATAACGCAAGTTCTGTTTTCGATTTCACCGATAATATTCATGACTTCAGAGACATTAGCTCTGGGACGGCGCTTATCGATAATGGCCAAATCCGTTTCCATTCTCTTGGCAACGGCTCTGGCTCTGACAACGCCGCCGACGTCCGGAGAAACGACGACTAAGTCAGAGTAATTCTTCTTCCACAAATCACCGAGAAGAATCGGGCTGGCGTAGATGTTGTCAACTGGAACGTCGAAGAAACCTTGAATTTGGTCAGCGTGGAGGTCCATTGTCAAAACGCGGTCAATGCCGGCAGCCTGGAGCATATTAGCTACGACTTTTGCACTGATAGCGACGCGGGTTGAACGAGGACGTCTGTCCTGACGGGCATAACCATAGTAAGGAATGACAGCCGTGATGCGAGCTGCGGAAGCTCTGCGCAATGCATCAACCATAATGATCAATTCCATCAAATTATCATTAGTCGGTTGGCAGGTTGGCTGGACAACGAATACGTCCTTACCGCGAACATTTTCAAGAAGTTCTACTTGAACTTCACCGTCAGAGAAACGGGAAACTTTAGCGCGACCAAGGGGGATATTTAAGTGATTGCCAACAGCTTCAGCAAGCTTTGGATTGGCATTGCCTGAAAAAACCATCAGGTTGTCTGGGACCATTTGGACCATGATTTGTATGCTCAAATAAATAAGGGTAAGAACGGAAAGTAAAAGCCCAAAATAAATGGCAGGAGAGGAAGGACTCGAACCCTCGCATGCCGGGATCAAAACCCGGTGCCTTGACCAACTTGGCTACTCTCCTGCAACTATCTAATTTTTTTGAACTTTTAACAAGTCCAACTCCATAACGGATGTTTCTTCAAACCTTTGACAGTCCACTGTCTCCAGTTCTCAGGAAGTGGTATTTTAACCGATTTTTCACCCGGATTTTTTTCAGCCACATAAACAGCTGAACCAGACCCGGACATTCTCGGATTTCCGAAAGGAGTCAGCAACTTAACGGCTTGTTCAATCGGAGCATACAAGGATCGGGCGACTGTTTCCAAGTCATTTCGACCCCAGGGTGACTGAACAAAATTGTGCAGTTGCTGTTTAAGGTTCGCTATTGTGCACAAATTCGTATTACGTGTCAAATCAGGGTGATTAAAGATTTCTGCCGTTGAAACACGTACTCCCGGGAAGATTATTTGGAATTGCATCTCTTCAGTTTCCACCGGCTGCAGAACTTCTCCGATGCCTTCTGCAAATGCGGTTTGGCCAAAGATAAAGAAGGGGACATCGGCCCCGAGTTTTACGCCGAGTCCGCAGAGGTCCTGCCGGGTCAGTCCGAGGCCCCACATTTGGTTTAAGCCGATGAGCACAGTCGCTGCGTCCGAGGACCCTCCTCCGAGACCGGCCCCATCAGGAATATTCTTTCTGACGGTAATTCGTACGCCTTTGTCTGGGCATTTTTCTTGGAGAAGTTTGGCAGCTTTCCAGCATAGATCGCTTTCGACGGACCAGTTGATATCGCCGGCTCTTTCGATTTTTCCGTCGGGCAATTCTTCCAGATCGATGTAATCAAAAAGTGAAACTAATTGAAAAACTGACTGAAGAAGGTGATAACCGTTGTCTGTTCTCCCGACAACATGTAGAAACAAATTAATCTTTGCCGGTGCCGGTAAGTCAAAGTAATTCTTAAGTTTCTGGGTTTTCTCAGAAGAATCTTGTGATGCCATAAATTTCCCGCTCAGATGTTTTTGTTGATTCTATCTATTCAGAAAGCTTTTGCTTGGAAGTGAAGAATAGTTTAAGTCTCATCGAAAAAGTAAGACGACTCTAGTCCGTTCAAAATCATGTCGAGGTTGTCTATATCGTCACTTAATGCTCTTTGCGAAAGAACGTTCAATTCCAATTGGTTAATCAAACTCCTATCCATTGCCTGGAGATATGATGTTTTGTCGACTTTGGTCCAATCTATGACTCTTCCAAACTGTTTCCGTAAAAGCATATTGAGCCAAATTCGAGTCGTCCAGCAGCTTTTCTTCCTGAACGGATGAGCTAAGTTCATCTCGATGTATTTAGAGAGTATCTCTGGGAAGTTACTTTGGGGCAATTTTTCGATTTTTGATAAGGCATCCTCAAGATATACGACACTCAAATATCTGAAACTTCCTTCGGACAAGTTGGTTTGCCGCAGGCAACCTGCGTCCGGATAAAACTCCTTGAAAAGAAACAAATGAAGTTGCCTCAAACTTTTGAAATTTCCAACTTCGAATTGACGGACCGCTACTGTGGAGAAGAGCAGCTTGGCGTTCTCCAAACTTTTTTTATCACTATCTTGCACAGTATCCAATTTAATTGTTTTCAATGTTAGGCAGAGGAAAGAGGTCGACTCATAGTTTTCTCAGCTGCTTCTAAAAGAACTGAACGGAACCATTGATGAGCCGGTTCGTGGTGAGTCCGATCGTGCCAGAGAAAGACCGGAGACCAAGGTTGTTCCGTTACTAAGTCCTTCGGAAGTACTGTCAGCGGTAAATTACCAATTAACTTAGAGGCGGAGGTTTCGGGCAAACGTCCAATAAAATCGCTATTGGCTAAAACGTGCGGCACCGTCAGCAGATACGGAGTATCGAAAGCAATGTTGTCTCCATCTTCAAATCCTGACGACTCAGGCGTAATTTTGTTTTCGGAGTATCCGTACTTTACTGCGACAAAGCGGAAGTTCTTTAGGTCGGATTTTTTGATAACTTTTCCTGCTTTTAATTTGAGCGCTAGAGGATGAGAGTTTCTCACGCAATACAAATGATTGGTGCTGTAGAACTGTTTGAAATGAAAGTTTTTGCCTAATTCTTTTAGTTTTAAGTTAGGCGGAGCATAAATAACTATGTCTATATTTCCTTTCTCAAGAGACCACTTGAAATGCTCGTGGATGGGAATGATCGAAATACGAATGTTAGGAGCTTGCTGAAACAAATTGCTGAGTGCGGGGACGACAAACTTTATGACGGCATGATCGATGCATCCTATCCTAAATTCCTGCGTAAGATGTTTTCTTGAGAAAACTGTCGGACTGGATAGTTGTTCAATTTTTCGTAATATTTCCTGTATTTCATGAATCAGCGATTCCATTTTTGGAGTCGGCATCATTGCTCTGCCGCTTTTCACGAATAGTTGATCGTCAAATATTGCGCGTGCTTGGGCTAAAAGTCGAAAACAGGTCGCAGTTCCTTTTCCTAGACGGCCGGCTGTGGATTCGAGGTTGCGGGACTCATAGAACTCAGCAAGAAATCTAAGTAACTCACTTGAAGGCTCTTTACTAGTCATATCGTTATCAATTTTGATAGGTTGTTTTGTCAATTTTAATCAAATATGACAGGTAAATACCTCTACTCAAAACTAAGAGGAAATTCCACAATCTTTCCTAAGCAGACCCCCAATGCTGCCAAGGAGACTAACTATGCAAACACTCTCAAGAAGGCAAATCTTAAAGGCTATTTCTGCACTGCCGGTATTCTCTCCGGCTACCTCAGTGCTGGCGCAAGCCGCTGCCCCACAAACACAAGAATGGACCGGATTTGCTCTCTGCGATTCCTGTAACCACGTACCTTTTTGCGGTATTGAATTTCAAGCCGTAGGCAATAACGTTATCAGCATTAAAAACTGGAAAGAGAATCCTCGTCACTGGCTATGTTCCAAAGGGATGAGTACGTTACAGCGGCTATACAATCCCAACCGCTTGCTTTATCCGATGAAGAGAACTGCTCCTAAAGGGGCTGCAGATCCCGGTTGGATCCGCATCTCTTGGGACGAAGCTTATAAGACCATTGCGGGCAATATGCTTGCTGCCAAGAAAAAATATGGTCCTGAATCCGTCATGTTTTATGCCGGGGATCCTAAAGAACCAAGACCGGCCATCTACCGTCTGGCTCGCTACTTTGACTCTCCAACGTGGTCTACAGAATCCTCAGCAGCTTGCCGTTCGGGCTGTATGATGGCTGAACAACTCAATTTCGGCCAACCAAACAACGGATCAGCGCCGACTAAAGACACGAAGGTCTACATGATTATGGCGACTAACGTTTGGGCGCAGCCGCTTGGTTGGTGGGAAGCAATTAAGGCAGCCAAGGAGCGCGGATGCAAGATTATCACCGTTGATACAAGAAGAACAAAAGCCGCTGAAATAGCAGACGTTCACTTGGCTCCGAACGTAGGAACAGACGCTGCTTTGGCTGCCGGTTTGGCCCGCGTTCTTATTAAAGAAAATCTGATTAATAAACCGTTCATTGATCAGTGGACGCATGGTTTCGAAGAATACGCTAAGTATGTTGAAGAATTCACTCCGGAGAAAACCGCCGAAATTACCGGCGTTCCGGCAGATAAGATTGTTGAAGCTGCACGGCTTTGGGCACAAGGTCCCGGCTCTTTTACATTGACAACTCAGTCTTTGTCTCATAATTCAAACGGCGTTAACAATACCCGTGCCTTGTTACTGCTGCCGATTTTGATGGGTTATATTGATATCCCCGGCGGAGTGCCTTTCTCGCAGCCTCCTAAAGGCCTGTCAATGCCAGCGTTCGGCCTTCATACTGCAATGGCGGAAAAGAAATGGTGGAATTCACCGGAAACAAAAGCCCGTAGGTTTGATAAAGATGAAGTACCTCTCTGGCACAACTTGCAGGATCAAACTAGTCCTAACAACTTGCCTGAGTGGGTGAGAGACGGCAAGGTTAAAGTATTTTGCGGATGGGGATTCAACGTCAATATTTGGCCTCAGCCCGAGATCTATAACGAAGCCTTTAAAAATTTAGACTTTGCTTTTGCCGCCGACTACTTCTATCGCAAAGACAGCCATCGCTACATGGATATTATTCTTCCGGCCGCAATGAACTATGAGCGTCATGCACCGTTCGGTTGGTATGGTCCTAATATTGCTGTCCGCAAGCCGGTCAAACCGCTGGGAGAGGCGAAAGAAGACTGGCAGATTGCCCTGGAACTTGGATGCATTCTTGATAAACCGGAACACTTCTTTGACGGAGATCCGCAAAAAGCTCTTGACTTCATCCTTCATCAGTATGAAGGCGGGGACTTGAATGCTTTCAGAAATGCGTTGCCGAAGATCAGCCATATCCCAGCTCCTAAGCCCGGCTTCAAGAAGTATGAAGACGGCAGATTGCGCCCGGACGGCAAACCGGGATTCAATACGCTTTCCGGCAAGCTTGATTTCTTCTCAGACAGAGCTGCTAAGTTCGGATATCCGGGACTTCCGATCTATAAACCGATGACAGCGTTAACCAAAGAGTTTGATTTGCGTCTCATCAATGGAACCCGCAAGCCGTATATCACTCATAGCAAGACTCGCACGGACCAGCCTTATCTGATGGAAATTGAAGATGGTCTTCATGTCCACATCAATCCGAAAGACGCTGAAGCGAAAGGCATTAAGGAAGGCGATACGATTTTGATTACTTCACCTTACGGGGGACCCATTGAAGCAACGGCAGTTGTCTCGCTGATTGTCCCGAAGGGAACCATTGATGCCCAGTACGGTTGGCTCGATAACCAGAACACCCAAAAACTCATGAACAGAGATAACCGAGATCCGATGTCCGGATATCCAAGTTACTTTGAAAATCCTGTTCATATCGAAAAGAAAGCCTAAGGAGGAAAGTCATGAGTAAGTATGGAATTATTGTCAACGCCGATGACTGCGTAGGCTGTCATGCATGCTTCGTTGCCTGCAAAGAAGAAAATCAGGTTGCACCGGGCGTTAAGTGGAATCATTTGGAAAGACTGGAACATCCGGCAGAACAAGTCATTGAGTATTTCCGAGTGTCTTGCATGCATTGTGAAGATCCTGCTTGCATGAAAGTCTGCCCGGTGAAAGCTGTGTATTTCGGCTCTCACGGAGAAGTATTAGTTGACCAGGCTAAATGCATCGGCTGTAAAGGCTGCTTGGCCGCCTGCCCGTATGGAGCACCGAAGTTCTCTGATCCTAATAAGCAATCATACTTCGGCGAGCTGAAACCATTAGGGGGACCATCGGCTGCTCTTAAGAGCTGGCAGAAGCGTATAGCAGGGAGGGCTGAACACTGCACACTGTGTACGCATCGTACTTCTGAAGGCCGTTTACCAGCATGTGTGGAAGTGTGCTCAACACATGCTTTACAGCTTGTCGATTACGATAAACCGACCGATGCTCAAAAAGCTTTGATTGCAAGGGCCCAGATGATCAACCAAGGCGCAGGAACCTCTCCGAAGGTTAGATTTGTTTCTTCAATTACTGACTTTACCGGTCGTAAGGTGAGGGCATAATCCAGTAACGGCGCCCTGCTTTGGCGGGGTGCCGTGCCCTGCGAATAACAATAAATAATCGGCCAAAATTGCGGAAGAAAGGATAAATATGGATTATCAAGAAATCACTCGAGAAGACTGTGCAGAAGCAATGGCAAGAATCCTTATGGTTTTGAGCCGGATTGTTCTCGAGCCGCAAGACAACAGCTCAGACTACGAAAAAGCACAAATTGCCTTCAATGCTTTTGCAGAGGGTGTGGATTATCCCGGAGCAGTTTTCCAAGAAGTTATTTTTGATGAAGAGTTTGAAAGAGAGTTTGCAAAGCTCTTTTACGGAGTCGGAGATACAACTATTGGGTTAACCCATTCTTTTTGGAGCGGCGGATTAATAGCCGTTGCAGGAGAGAAAACTCGGGAGGCTTTCAAAATTTATCACGACAGCGGTCTGAGCAATACTTCAACTCTTCCCGATGACCATTTGGCAATTGAGCTTACTTTTCTAAGCCATCTTTTAGCGCAAAACAAGGTGAAAGAGGCCCAAGGGTTTGCTTCTGAAGAGGTTCTTCAGTGGTGGCGAACGGCGCAGGAAAATATCAACAATAAGACTCAAAACGGCAGCATCAAGAACTTCTTCG
Source organism: Turicimonas sp. TL08 (assembly GCF_054660695.1). Lineage (NCBI taxonomy): Bacteria > Pseudomonadati > Pseudomonadota > Betaproteobacteria > Burkholderiales > Sutterellaceae > Turicimonas > Turicimonas sp. TL08. The sequence goes on along the minus strand of NZ_BAAGDP010000018.1, from coordinate 22,136 downwards.
CTGCTGTAACATCGGCCTTAGAGTTTGTAGAGAGGATGTAGAATTTTCCAAATATAACAATCCGTTATCTTGGCAAAAGAATCAGAGTTACCGCAGGCGTGCGGTAAGACTCTTGTCTTTTCATCACGATTCTCGTGAGTTTGTTTTCGCTATTTCTTTCAGCCGTCAATTCCCAACCGGAGGCGGCTAATTCTTTTTCTGATTGTTGAGCATCTTTCTTGGAAGAGAGCCAGTCTACCAAGTCAGTAAGATCTAAAGGAGCGCCGATGACTCTTTCCGTAATTTCTTGGCTTCTGCGGGCTTTAATCGGTTCTTCATTCGAAATGGCAAGAACCGCTCCGTCTGAGTTCTCTGTTAGTGTTGCAGCATTGGATCCCAAAGGCCCTTTCAGAATTAATTCTTTCTGTTCCGTTGAAGACGTCAGCAAGAAAGTTCCGGAATTCCTGTCAGCTTTTCCGTCTTTCAAAAGAGTAATGGAAAAACGTCCGTGCCACTCTTCAATAGCCGTACTCTTTTGAATGGATGGTGTAGAACAGCCTGCTAAAACCAGCATTGCTGCAGTCAAAACGGAGAAACCAAATTTCTTCATTCGATGATTCCGAGTCTTTTGATTAACGCTTCAGTGTCTTCTGAATCAGGCCAAAGTTCTTTGGCTCTCTTTAAAACCAGGCGAGCTTCGTCCTTTTGATTGGAAACCCAATAGGCTTCTGCAAGGTGAAGCATGATGTCTTCACTCTCTAGAAGCTGTAAAGCATCGTTGAGATATCCGATTGCTTCGGTGTAATTTTTTTCTTTAAAGCTTAGCCAGCCCATGGAATCCAAAATATACGGATTAGACGGATCAAGCTGGTACGCCTTGCGAATGTTTTCTCCTGCCTCTTTCAGACGGTTAGTTCTTTCAAGAAGCGTATAACCTAAAGAGTTATAAGCATTAGCAAAGTTGGGGTCTATCTCTAAGGCTCTCTTTAAATAATTCTCAGCCATAGAAATGAGATCCAAGCGTTCAGCGATCATGGCTGCTTCATAGAAGAGACTCTTAGATTCAGGATACTTTTGCAAATACTTTTCTAAGGTCTTAAGAGCTTCTGTATCGCCGTTAAGTTCAGCGATCAAACGAGACTCAACTGCTGCGACCTCTTCGGCTACGGCGTTGTTGTCGCCGGGGTCAACTTGCTTGAGGACTTCAAGTGCTTCCTTATGTTTATCTTCATGAGAATAAACATTGGCTTTCTGAATCAAAGCGGCAGGCTTCATTGAGCCGACAACGCGATCAGCAAGCGCGAGAGCCTCTTCATATTTTTTGTTTTCCAGGGCAACTTCGCTCAGCAGCAAGAGAGCCTTCTGCGGGATAGTTCCGCTCTCAGCATCGTCTTGAGGAAGTTTTGCTAGTTTATTAAGCAAGTCCTCGGCTTCTGTCTCGTGATTGTTTTGAAGCAGAGAAACTGCAGTACTTAGTTCAAATTCGTAGTCGTTCGGATACTTTTTGACTAACTCAATTAGCTGGTTGTAGTCGGAAGAGAGCAGCAAAAGCTGAGCATACGAATCCCGGATTCTTAAATCTTTAGGGTTTTTGGCCAGATACTGGCCGAGAACCTGACGAGCCTCTTTTTGACCTGCATTGGACTTCTTCTGCAACAAGACAGAAACTAGTGTCATTACGCTTTCCGGATTGGGTTTCTGTTTGTAGCTCTCTTTAGCAAACCTTTCCGCTGCTTTTTGGTTGCCGACCAATCCTTCTAATCGGGCCAAACCGAGTTTCGTTTCCGGAAGTCTCTTGAACTTCTCAGTAGCTTTGCGAAAGAACGTCAGAGCCTTCTTCCTGTCTTTTCCGATTAAAAGTTGGCTCTGCAGCCCAAGGATGACTTTTCCCGGATCCTCTACCTGGGATAAGAAAGACTGTGTAGTCAACAGAATCTTGTTGTATTCCTGGTAGTGGAGGCCAATGCGAATGAGCATCTCCTGAGCATGTCTATTGCCGGGGGCCAGTTTATTCCACAGCAGCACTGACCGCATGATTTCACGAGGAGCTTTGGCAACTTGTGCAATCTGAACAGCTCTTTCTGCCAGTCTTGGGTCACCTGTTTCTTCGGCTACATTCATGTAAGTGCTGTATGCCGCTCCTAATTCATTACGCTGCAAAGCAATTTCGCTGGCGATTAGTTGGAAAAGGAGTCCTCCGGTGAGCTCAATCTCAGGCAAGCTATCAGGAGAGAATTTTTTAGGTTTTGGCGGATCAAAGACCAGATTCAGCTCCTTCTTAGAAGCAGGCACAGCTGCTGCGTCAGCAGTCATAGGGATAGCGGTAAAAGCTATCGCCGCGGCGCATAAGCAACTAACTAATCTATTGAAACCCATATAAAAATTAACCTAAAAATCGATCCAAGAGTTTAGCCGAGTTATTAGTTAGTTTGCATTGTTACGGGATGAGTTTGAGCGTTCATCATTGGCAATGTTCTCGTTTGAGGAAATCTCCCAGCTCTATCACTAACCGCAAGGCGTTAGCCTTAATAATCAAGGAACGTTGAGAAAGGCAAATTTATGACAACTTCCTAAGGTTGGAAACCAAATAAATATATTTTCTTGAATATCTCATAAATTCAATGAATTTTCGGTTGAAACTCCAGTTATTCTCGGCAAAATTACTCGCAAAAAGTTGAAACCTAACTCCCTGAACATGATTAAAGGCATTCTTGGAAAGGTTTGAGCCTATTGAACGAAACAGAGACTTCTTATTATCGGAACTAACCTAGCTACCTAACGAAAAAAGAGCTCTTTGTTTAAGCGAATGAAAGAATGCGGTGAAGGACAGCTGATAAAGTTATGAAGGATTGATGATATTTCTGGGTTGCTAAGACGTTTAGCTTATAAAATATAAAACTCGTCCTACAAAAAGATAGTTAAGAAAATTTCTCAAAAACTATTAAAAGTATTGACTTAACTGTCTCCCCATTGAAAACGATTCAGCCAAACTCCCAAGTAATTGCACACGATACAACTTCTTGGGAGCCTGGGATTATTAAGTATTACTTCTGACTTTCAAAATAGCCAATGCTGAAAAGCATATAAGTCTTAATGAATTTTAAATACTGACTCAAATTTACATGTTCGTCATCAGAGCCTAGCACGGCAAAAATACCTGGCCCGAAGTGGGGGACATTTTGCTTGTAAGCGTTCGCTAATTTAGCTGCATCGCCGGCCCCAGATCTTCTGCCCGGCCTGAGGGGTTTCGAGAAAACCGTGCGGTAGACATCCATACATCTAATAATATCGGGATGATTGGAATCAATTACCAGTCGTGGACCGGCAAATAAAGTTGTAAGGCTATAAGCTTCTTTAATTTGAGGTATGTTATCTAAAAGTGCGAGAAATTCTTGTTGGGCGCTCTCAATGCTTTCTCTCCTTGTGTACCTCCTGTCGATCCAGAGAGTACATTTTGCCGGATGCATGTTTACTGTTTTTCCTTCAAATCCCGCGCTTATCGAAGTGACCGAAATAACAGCGCCAGACGTATCTTCCGGGAAATATCTTTCCGCCATTAGCTTTTTGTCGTATTGATGGATTTTTTCAATAACCTTATGAGCTTTTTGCAGGGCATCTTCTTGTGCTAGACGGGTTCCGGCATGCCAACCATCGCTCGTAATTTCCAGTTTCCAAGCAATGCGGCCGTCTGTATCCACAATAATGGTCTCCTCGGAAGCTTCCATGCAGATCGTGAAGTCGGCCTTCATGAGTCCTTTCTCTATACAGTAAAGCAGCCCAGCGCGGCTTCCTTGTTCTTCATCACAATTTAGAGCAAGAGAGATAGTGCCGGATGGCTTAAAACCTAATCTTTTTAAAAAGGTGATAGCCATAATCCCCGCAGCATTCCCGCTTTTCATGTCTGTTGCCCCGCGGGCATATATTTTGTCGCCAATTATTTCGCCGGACCACGGATCTCTGGTAGGGTTAGATTCGGGTGGAAAGACATCCAAGTGTCCGTTAAATAACAATGTTTTGCCCTCGCCTCCTTTCCAGTCCATGAGAAGGTTCGGACGATCTTTTTCCCCTTCTAGAAGTTCGGGGTTAAATCCGTTATTCTCCAAAAAACTAGCGAGGTAAAGAGCAGATTCCTTTTCTTGCCCGGTTGGAGAGGGAATTCGAAGATAGTTTTGAAGAAATGTAGTGGCTTCCTCACTATGGGAGTCAACATACTCAGAAATAGTTTGATAGTCCATTTGCTTTCCTTTTTAACAATTACAGAAGCCAAACAATGAGAAACCCCAATGACACGGAGATAACTGCACAAATAGTGCCGAAGATTTGAAATGGATTATCGATGAGGTATTTACCCATTGTGGTCGTGCCGGAACGATCTAAAGAGCAAGCAGCAATCGCCGGACCATTAATTGGGAAGAGAGCGAAGCCGTTTACCGCCGGATACATGGCAATAAGAGCTAAAGGTGAGAGGCCAAGCGCAAATCCCAGCGGCATAATTGCTCTTGTTGTGGCACCCTGAGAGTTCATTATTGCCGCCATTAAAAACAAGACAAAAGCAAAAGTCCATGGCTCGGCTTGAACCAAGGATCCGAATGTTTCTAATAACACATCTTTATTAGCTGCAACGAAAGAGTCAGCAAGCCAAGTACATCCAACAATGCAAACCATTGTCGTCACTGCAGATTGCAAAATTTGACTCGAGGCTAATTTCTTAACGCTTGGTCGGCAGACAATAACCAAGATCGCTCCGACAAGAAGCATAGTGAGTTCAATAGTGGCTGCCATTCCCATGGGCTGCTTGGCAGCATAGGGAGTTCTTAATTCAGGGTAGATACCTGCCAAAACGATGTAAATAAGGCCTAACAGGAAAAATCCTAATGAGAATTTTCCTTTCAAGCCTATGTCCTTAAGTTCTACAATTTTAGGAGACTCAATTTGACCGTTTTTTAAACGACGTTGAAATTCCTCATCCTTATCCAATTCCTTGCCCCATTTCATAAAAAAGAGCGAAGTGGCAAGTACTCCGATCAAACCGGCAGGCAAGCTCACCATCAGAATTTGAGGCAGTGAAATTTCCGGATGTCCGTAGTGGATGAAAAGACCGATCATCGCCGCGGTTGCCGCAGAAATCGGACTTGCGGTTATAGCGCACTGAGCAGCCATCGTTCCGGTTACCATAGCCCTTTCTGGCCGAATTCCATTTCGGTAAGCTACTTCAAAAATAACTGGCTGCAGTGCAAAGCAAACCATTGCTGTGCCCGCAAAGAATGTTAAAAAGAACATTACCAGAGGAGCCAGAGTGGTTAGGTGCTTAGGATGTTTCCTAAGAATCTTTGCTCCTATCGCCGTCAGAAGATCTAGGCCTCCGCACTGTTCAATAACAGCAGAACACGTGCAAACGCACAAAATAATAAAACAAACATCTGCTGGAAGCGCTCCGGGAGTAACTCCAAAAAATAAGGTTAATATTCCCAGACCTAAGCAGCTGATAATACCGATCCCCATTCCACCAAATCGCGTACCAAGCAAAATGGCGCCGATTACTATTAAAAATTGAATGACTGTAGACATTTTGAATAACTCCTGCTCTCCTTGTTAGAGCTTTCTCCTTGTGGTTAATAAGAACAGTTTCACTGTATCGACATCAGGAGTTGTGTATTACGATTTATAATATTTCTGTATCGTTTATATTAAATTTGCTAATACGCTGATAGACATGGGTACTCTGCAAAATGCAAAAATCTTGTTGGCTGTACAACGGTTAGGAAGTATTAGTAAAGCAGCCCAAGAGCTAAATATTTCCCAGCCTACCGTCTCTGTTATCCTCAAAAAAATAGAATCTGAGGTCGAAGGCGACATCTACTACCATAATGAACGTCCCATTAAACTCACGCCTTTAGGACGGATGCTCTCTCATCAATTTGAAAAATTTGTCGAATTGGATGATCAAACTAAAAACTATATTAAGACTTTTAAAAAAGGATTCCTTCCTTCTTTTCGAATTGGAACCGTTGATTCTTTTTGCCCTAATATCAACCCTTATTTTGTGCCGAATTTATTAGAACATACTCAGAAACTAGTCATTGAAGAAGGTTCCACTTTGGAGCTGGCTGATTGGATAAAGAAAAACAGAATAGATATAGCAATAATGAATATGGATCTTCAGGAAGAGGAAGGAATCGTTTCCGAACTAATTTTTACTGAAGAGTACGTTATTGTGCTTCCAAAGTCTCTTCTGATGCACGCTAATTCCACGGTCGGTGAGAATTTAGAGCTTATGAGCAGATTAAGTTTTATCTATCTTTCCAACTTATCCTTTGATAAGTTGACACAGACAAGATTTCTTAATAACTTGGGTATTAAGCCTCCTAAAAGTATTGAATTGGACGACTTCTCAACTGTCTGTCAGATTGTAAATTCAGGCCACGGCTGGACATTGCTAACTCCCCTTGAACTTTGGATAGGCCGAGACTTTCTCAAAAATATAACCATCATTCGCCCTCCTTATACCCGCTTTTATAAGCCTTTTTATTTTGTTCATAAGCAATGGATGATGCCCAAATTTGAAAATCTATTAATATCTTTGTTAGTGTCGGCAATAATGGACAAGTTTGTTCCGGTAATGACATCTAGATTTCCTGAATTAGCTCCTTATTTAAAGTTATCTGAATCCATTGCAAAAAAAGATTTCAGGGAGTTGGTGTAATCCCAGCCAACTATCTTCTCCCCGGATTAGCAAAAATGGCCGAGGAAGTAAAACCTTTTATAGACTTCCTCGGCACAAAATCTCAGCTATAGGGTCTTTCTAAGACCTCGAAGAGGTTAAAACCTGTGATACATGCCAAAAATACCAGTCCAGCCTCTCAAGTCATTTACTAACTTAGCGGCTTTGCCTGCCGTGCTCCAACCGCCATAGCTGTAAAGTCCGGTACGTTTAGAGATAGGATAAACGTAGGCAGCTCCAATCGAGAAGGTATTGAATTTGTCCTCACCCGAAATGTCAGGATTCATCTTATCTTTTACTTTGCCGAAAGCATACTGAGTTTGCCCCATGAGAGTTCCTCCCCATAAAGGTGCGCTCGCGCCAAGGGAAAAGGCATTAAAATTCGCCCCTTTTCCTGTTGATTGCAAGATTGGAGGAATAACATCCGTTCCGGCTTCATATTTCTTCCAATCCACTCCGGGTAGTGGGGAGTGGATGGCAAGCTCATAAGCACCGTAGATTTTTATCGTGCCAAAATCGTAGGACATTCCCAGATTGAGAAGTTGAGTTGCCTTGTAATTTGATCCATCAATTTGCTTTTTGTTTTTATTATCCAAGACTTCGTAGATCAAATTTGTTTTCAAAGCGCCCGAGTCATAGGCAACACCGACACCATAGTAGTGTCCGTTTCTTGACCATTTACTATCGTCACCGGTTACTCCGTTTGAATACATCATTTGAAGTTTCCAGCCTCCAAAATTGGGGGATACATAAACGATAGAATTATCATAACGATCCGTGAGGTAAAAACTTCCGTACATATCTCCTAGGATTGAGTAACCGGTCATAAGCGGAGTGCCTCCAAGCATTGAATATGAACCGAGATCAGAACCTAATCCACCAAATCTCCCGAGTCCGATTTCACCCCATTGGCCGCCAACTTTTAACGTAGTTTGTCGGCTAAAAGCCTTTCCGGTTTTATGTTCCGCCCCCGAGCTCATTTTGAATCCTTGCTCAAGAACAAATCCAACGTAGTTCCCTCCGCCCAGCTCTTCCGTGCCTTTAAGACCCCAACGGTTTCCATAAAGGTTGCCGTTACTCATTTGGACCTTTGTATCATCTCCTTTCAGTTTAGATACTGTGATGCCGCCATCTAAAACACCATACAATGTGACATCTGATTGCGCCTGCACGATACCCATCGCGGACATTGACGCCAAAGCAACCACCACAAGCTTTTTCATGTCTTCTCCTAAGAATTTTGCTTTTAACACATTTGCTTAGCCTTTCTTCAATCCGATTTAAGTTTTAAGAGGTTGAGAAAGGACAAATAAGTTGCAAAGAGATCGCGTTTCGGAACTACGAAAACCTAATCCTCTTTACGGCTTCAATTCTCTAGAAGAGCGAATAATCCTTTGTCTCTTATTATTTATTGCTATTTGGTTTATTAAGGTTTTTAATATTCGCACTATATTTGCTGAATGCCGAGCGTTCAGATTAAAGGAGAAGTAAATTTGGCCGCTTGTCGCTTTGTAAAAATCTCCGTACGACAAATCAGCGTCTTGACTTCCTTTCGAAGCTATTAGTTAAATCTGACAAGAACAATATAACCTGATGCAAGATCATTTAAGGTTTTGAGATTTTCAATGGTTGTAAGGTTGGGCAAGCATACCAACATCATTCGTCTTACTTATAGGAAAGAATTCAAGAAAAGCTATACCATCCTTGCATCGTTTCAACTTCTTTGCTGGCAGTAGCCAAAAAATTTTCACTCTAACTTACAAAGAGAAACATCCTTCGCAAAAACTAAGGATTTGGGAACCGAGTAAACCAAGGATAACTTCGGTTGGCATCTTCCAATCTTGTTGGTTATGCGGATTGTTTTGGAAAGGTTGGAGATGCGTGAAAGAATGAATTGGAGTGCCTGCTGGGTTAAATTTGCGGAAGAAAGTATCACGCAGAGTTCCGAGAAAAATACTTATAAGTTTTTGCCGCCCATTCCTTAGTTTTCCTCGATAACGAACTAAGGGGTTAAAGAAAAACATAAATTTCTGTATGGATTTTCTGAAAAATTTTGCCAACGAATTTTCGACCCTACATTGATAAAATATCAAAGTAGTTAATTTGTGTTTAAGGAGATAGGAGAGGAGGATTGAAGTGCCAAAATTTCATCTCTCATTCTCTCTTTAAAGCGATCCTTTTGCAATCAGGACTAACCTTACTGGAAGCCCCAAATGAAAAAAGAAGATAGCCTCCTTGCGTGGAGGGTGTTCGTTAATGCTCTTGAAACCGGCAACCTTACGCAAACCAGCATCATGTTAGATATTGACCCGGCAGCCGCAAGCCGACATTTGGATAGTCTCGAGGAGGCGCTTGGAGTTCAGCTACTTTATCGCAACCGGCGCCCCTTTATCGCTACTGCGGAAGGAGACGATCTTTATGAAGATGCTTGCAAGCTTTTGGCTCTCCAGGAGCAAATGCTACATCGAATCGGAAAAGCAGCCCGGCGTAAAACACGAGCAACACAGGCAGTTATCACTGTTTCTGCAGCCCAAGGATACGGCCACGGTTGGCTGATGCCGCGTCTGCTTGAATACATGAAATGTTATCCCGATATCACGTTCGACACTCTCACTGAAAGGAACTTGAAGGATTTGGCGGATGGAAAAATTGAAGTTCTTTTTGCCGTACACCGTTTCAATCGGCAAGGATTTGTTATCAAGCCTTATGCCACATTGCCATGCCTAGCTTTCGCCTCTCCATCCTACATTCAGCAATATGGCATGCTGGAAAATCCTCAGGACTCTGCTCTGCATGTAGGGCTTACGCGTTCCGGAAACAATTTCCCGATTTCCAAAGACTTGGTCACCAACGGCACGGATTTCAAGGCTCTTTCCTGGGGAAAGGAAATTAAAGCAGAAAATTCGATCCTTCTCAAAAAGCTTGCAGTTCAAGGAGTTGGCATTGTTTTTGACTTGCCTGTAGGTTTTTTCATTGATGAGTTGGAAAACGGACTTCTGGTTCCGGTTCTTAATAACTGGCGAAGAACGCCGTTTATGGCTTCGGTGGTGACGACCGAGAAGCTATATAAGTCAGATGAAAGAATTAAAACTTTTGTTGACTGGATGACGCTTTATGAAGGTAAAGCTTCAAACCAAAGAACGCTAAAGGCCTTGAGTTTGATGAATAAAAACCTTCGAGATGTCTTTACCGACGAGGAGGATTTCTATCATCCCGAGCAAGCTTTTTTTAAGTCAAAAAGAACAAAAAAGACAGCAGTGTAAACCCTTATTTATTTTGATTAATTGTCAATAAAGGATTGAGAACCTTCTATTTCTCCGTTGAAGCTGAATTTCTAAAATTTCTCCCAGATGCAAGAAAACGCATCAACCCAAATCAAAGGAGATAAAAAATGACTGTTCAGCTTTCTCGTCGAAATATTTTGAAATCCACAGCTCTTGCTGCCGCTGGTTTTATTCCGGCAGCAGCTGCTATTGCTCAAACAACTAAGATTCCTACCCAATGGGATGAAACCACGGATATCATTATTGTTGGTTCCGGTTTTGCCGGTCTCTCAGCTGCCGTCGGCGCCAGCAACGCAGGTGCCAAGGTAATCATTCTTGAGAAGATGCCGACCATCGGTGGAAACTCTGTCATCAACGCCGGTGACATGTGCGCTGTAGGAACTCCTCAGCAGGCTGCAAAAAACGTTAAAGACTCTCCAGAACTGCTCGCTCAGGATATGCTCAGAAACGGTCTTTTCCTCAACGATCCGAAGAAAGTGAAGTTTGTCGCAGAGCATGCCAATGACAATTACAAATGGCTCGTTGACGAAATCGGTGTTGAATTCATGCCGGTAGTTGGATTTACCGGCGGCCACAGTGTCCCCCGCGCTGTGACAACAACCGCAGGATCTGGCTCAGGCATTATCATGCCGCTTGCTGCCTACCTAAAGAAAAAAGGTATTGAACCGAGAACCAGAAACTACGTTGAACGTATTTATCGTGATGACAACGGCCGCGTCGTTGGTCTGTGCGTGCGCGAAGGTTATCGCTTTGGTAAAGAAGGTTCCGGCAGACCTAAAAACATTCAGGCTACAAAGGCAGTTTTACTTGCTCATGGCGGTTTTGGTGCCGACGTAAAGTACAGAAGTCTTTTGGATCCGAAATTAACTGAAATTTTCAAAACAACGAATCAGCCGGGTGCCACTTCAGAAATGTGGAAGGAAGCAGCACGTATCGGAGGAATGATGATCCAGTCCGATTGGATTCAGTGCACTCCATGGAACAATCCGCTTGAAAAAGGCATGGGCTACACCTGGAACTTCGGCCAGTACGTTGCCGGCGAGGCAGGTATCTGGGTTAATACAGAAGGCAAGCGCTTCGTTAACGAAAATGCTAACCGAAAGGTTCGTGCCGATGCGATCCTTGTTGAACAAGGCAAAGGTCTCAAGGCAGTTGCCGTTGCCAATAAAGCAGCGACAGCTTCTCTTGAAGGTCGTCGTCCGGGATTCATGGATAAGGCACTTAAGGATAACCTCATCAAACAGTATGATTCCTTGGATGCGTTAGCTGCTGATTGGAAGATGCCGGCCGATACTCTTAAAGCAAGTATTGCCCAGCTTAACGGGTATTTCAAGGACGGCAAAGATCCTCAATTTGGAAGAATCGTTAAGGATCTGAAGCCAATGGAAGAAGGCCCTTGGTATGCTATGGAAATGTCTCCTAAAGTTCACCACTGCATGGGCGGCTTGGCAACTACTATTGACGGCAAGGTACTGGATGTCTCAACTCTTGAACCTATCCCCGGACTTTACGCTGCAGGTGAGGCTACAGGCGGAACTCATGGCGCAGTTCGCATGGGTACAAACGCAATTCTTGACTGCTTAGTTATGGGAAGAGCTGCCGGTACAGCCGCTGCAACTCAGGGCTAATTTAAGGCTAGTAGGGGTGCTGCGGCACCCCTAGCAGGAGAGGATAAATGAGAAATTCTTTACTCGTAAGCTGTTTGGTAAGTTTTATGTTGGGTTCAGGATGCATGTGCGCTCAGGCGGCAGGTTTTGCGGACGGACATACATCAAAAGGGGTTCCTTGCGAAGCCTGTCATGTTTCCAAAGAAAAGCCGCAGATGCCGACTATCAACAATTGTGTCAAATGTCATGAACTTGAGGCTTTAACCGCAAAGACCGCCTCGGTTAAGCCGCAAAACCCGCATACATCTCCTCATTATCAAAATAAATTAGAGTGCAACAATTGCCATATAGGCCATGAGCCTTCGGAAAACTTCTGCGGACAGTGCCACAACTTTGAATATAAAGTCCCTTAATTCTATTTTCTTGATTGATTGGTACTTTTCTCCTTGAACTTTAGTTCGGCCGGCTTCAGTCAGTGAGGTCGGTTATTTTTTTGAAGAGACTTAGTGGTCCGAACTTATACGTTTAAGTTTGGCTGGAGACATGAAGTAACAGCTACTTATTCACATATCCGCTTCTTCAAGGAACACTTTCGATCTAGGCATCGTTTGCTGTTTTTACAGATGTCGTTAGTACAGCGAAGACTCACTATATCTGTATCGACTAACAGTTCTTAAAGATGGTGCTGCACTCATACAAAAAGCAATTAATATCAATGGTTAGTTCGAATAAAGCTTTCTGTTTTAGATTGTTTAAGAGGAGAAATTCTCATCATGAAGACTCAAAATTTTTTCTGGACAATTGTGAGTATTTGTGAGGATAATGAATTGTCTCAAAACGTTAGGAGAAAAACAATGAAGCCTCAACATATTTTTATTGAACTAAGCGGGACTTCCAGAGAGATTGGTCTGAAATATGGTCAGGAAGCGAAAGCCATGATTCATCGCAACCTGGAATTCTACAAAGTCTTTTTCAAAGAATACGCTCATATGGAGTGGAACGAGGCTCAACATTTGGCTCAGAGTTTTATTCCTCTTATCGAAAAAAGCGCTCCTGATCTCTTAGAAGAAATGCGTGCAATTGCCGAGGGTGCCGAACTTTCTTTTGAAGATATTCTTACACTAAATTGCCGCAGCGAAGTTATTTTTGCGCGTCCTGACGGCTGCAGTTTTATCGGTTTCCTTTCCAAACACGGGAAAGACGGCCACGTGTATATGGGACAGACTTGGGACTGGCTTATTCCGGCAGTTGAGAACGTCTGTGTCTTAAAGATTCAGAAAGAAGGAAAGCCTGATCAGCTTATCGCCGTTGAAGCCGGCATGGTCGGAGGAAAAGGCCTGAACTCCGCCGGTATCGGTGTATGCCTCAATGCTTTGAGCGTCGGAAAAGGTAAGGTTGGTATGCCTCTCCACGTTCTTTATCGCATGATTTTGAACACTACTAAGGCGAGCGATGCCGTTGAAGTGGTTTCTTTGGCACAAAGAGCTGGCTCAGGTAATTTTGATATTGGCACGGCTTCGGACTACATGTTCTGTCTTGAATACACTCCCGACAATTTCGATGTGCTTATGAGCGAAGGCGAACCAATCTGTCACACAAACCACTATCTGTCGCCGCTTTTCTTGGCCCAAGATACATTCAAGCGTGACTTGCCGGAAACATTTATGCGCCTCAACACTCTACGTCGTAAGGCGAAAGAGCTTGAATTCCCGGTTGATGAGAAAACGATTTTTGGAGTTTTATCTTCCCATCAAAACTTCCCGGACTCGGTTTGTTCACACGAGGATCCAATCGACTCTAAGTACAAGAGGTTCTGCACAATTTACGGCATTGTTATGGACCTCACCGCTCGCCGCCTCTGGATCACAGATGGACGTCCGTGCGAAGGAAAGATTTCGACATACGCACTCTAACAGCGTTTAGCGTTTTCTTAGTATCCAAATCATAATTTCATCACCTCCAAGTATCCTTGGAGGTGGTTTCATCTCACAAAATTTCTCCCGCTTTTTGGTTCGCGAAATCTTTTTGTTTAGGCCAAGTATTTGTCAAAACTCAGTTCTGGGAGCAGACTTCCGAAGTCTTCAGAACGCTTTTTCGCGGGTAAAAAAATGAAAAAGCGGAAAGACCAAAGATCCTTCCGCCTTCGAAACCAGTTACCGGCTAAAGACTAGAGAGCTGTGATTCTCTCAATCTGCTTACCTGGGTCAACAACGATAGCTTTCATGCCGCGGGCTTCAATAGCATCTTTACCGTGTTCAGTACAGATTACGGTTGCGCCTTTAGAAACCAATTCACCGTTGAAGAGAATCTTCTTGCCGTCGACGAAAGAAGCAACCGGAGTTTGAGTTGCCAAATCGTAGACAGTAATGTCGGCATCAGCTCCGACAGACAAGTGTCCTTTGTTTTCTAAACGAAGCATGCGGGCTGGATTCAAAGAAGTCTTCTGAGCGAATTCGCTGAGAGACAAGATGTCGAGCTTAACTAAGGACAAGCCTTGAGAAAGAATGACGTTGCGTGGAATGCAGCCGCCGTCAGTAGAAATTGCGTCAACAACAAAGGCACCGTCATCGCGTTTAGCCTGAGCTAAGGCAATGCGTGGAAGCGGAGGATTGATATTGAAGCTTCCGCCAACGTTAGTCTTGGCAGCTTCCCATAACTTAAGTGCTTCTTCACCGGTCATCAGATCAGAGTATCCGCCAGCGTCGTATACAGCAAAAGCTTTGCGGGCAAGGAGAGCTTTTCTGACACCGTCGGCATCTTCTGTGAATCCAAAGGCTCTTAAGCAGTTGCCTGTAACCTTAGATTGGATAGTGCCGTCAGGATTGCAAGTCAAACGAGTACCGTTCTTCGGAGAAACATAGCTTTCGCAGAAAATGTTCGGATTAGCTTTGAGCAAATCGATAGCAATTTTTGTCTCTTCCATTGCTTCATGGATAGCGCCGCGGCAGTACGCATTAATGTGAGCCAGATGCATCGGATATCCGTCGGCCATCTTAACGGCTTCAATCATGCCGTTAATGTTGGAGCCGTTCTTCGTAGTGCCGGCATGCCAGGCAACATAAGCGCGTCTTTCAAGAGCCGTTCTGATGAGAAGAGCGGAAACTTCTGGATCCAAAGGATAATGGCCGCCAAGGAGCTTGACACCTAAAGCACCGTCTGCGAGAGATTTGTCGATAAGGTCAATCATCTCTTGCTGACTTGGAGTGGAGTTCTTGAAAGTGAACGGAGGGGAGGCAAACTGAAGGATTGCCATGTTGATGCCTACGCCGTATTCCGGAACATTGTCTAAGATGTCATCAAGCGGACCTGCCATATCCAAGCAGGTAGTTACGCCGTTCATTGCAAGCATTCTCGGACCGAATGGAGAGCCCCACATTGTTCCAAGGTGAACGTGACTGTCGATGATGCCCGGCTGAAGAGTTTTACCGGTGAAGTCAATAACTTCTTTGGCTTCTTCCTGAATTTCTCTTTGGACTTTCGCGATCTTGCCGTCCTGAATAGCAACGTCAGCAACTCCATTGACGGAGTTGAGAGGATCGACTACCCAAGCGTTTTTAAGAAGTAAGTCGTACATTATGTTGTTCTCCATTGTGATTGAGATGAATACCTAAGCCTAGTAAGTTTGGAAAATTTTTTCAAGAAGTTTCTGATTTCGGCCAAACCTGTGAAGTGCAAGTTGAAGAAGAATCCTGCATTTTTGAGCAGATAAGGTTCCTCCGGGAATCATTTGCATTTCCTGCCATTCGGCTTTGCCTTTGGTGACCGGTCCGGATCCGGTTCTGCTGGCTCTCACAACCGCAGGTTGATGCTCCGAATCTTTCAACACTTTCTCGACAACTGCCGGGACAGTACTGTTTCCGGTTAGTTCTAGGATAATTCCATCGGGTTTAGAAGCTAAACACCGTTCGAGTTGATGCCCGTCTTCATCAGCATGAGAAAGAATGATTTCAACTCGGGGAAAATCTTCAGCTTTGAAACTTTCTGAAATATGGAATTCAGAACTCAAAGTATGAGGTTTAACGGATTGAGTCAGGAAATCAATATCCTCTCCGATGATGTATCCCAGCGGGCCTGAAGTGGGTGAGCAAAAGGTCTCAACGGAAACCGTATTGGTTTTGGAAACGTCTCTTGCTCCGTGAATTTGACCGTTTAAAGATACAAGGACACCTTTGTTCCAAGCCTGTTTTGACGAGGCAAGTCTTACTGCATTCAGCAGATTGAGCGGGCCGTCAGCTGATATCGCCGTCGCAGGCCTCATAGAGCCGGTCAAAACAACTGGTTTCTCGGTCTTAAGGGTCAGATTCAGGAAAAAAGCCGTTTCTTCCATGGTATCTGTGCCGTGGGTGATAACAAATCCATGAATCTTGGGATCCTCAGCCAACTTGTTGATAGTGCAGGTAAGCTTTAGCCAATCTGAGAGCTTGATGTTGCTTGACCCAATGTTCAGAAGAGGCAGGGCATCAATGTTAGCGATTTCAGCCAAAGCAGGAACTGCAGAGATAATGCTGCGGACATCCAAACCTTGGATACTGTATCCGGTCATTTGCGCCCCTGAGGCACCGGAGCTGACAATGGTTCCTCCGGTACCGATAATGACAATATGAGGTTTAGTCATAATGATGTAGGGGTTTAGTTAATTATTAACGCATAAAGATGGCAAGCAGTACAACCGCAACAATCATCGGAACGAAAGTGCGTTTAGCTACATCGAAAGGATTTGCTTTAGCCAATCCTGCTACCAGAATGGTAATACCGGCGATCGGAGATGCTGTACGGCCAGCTGCGCCTGCCAAGAATGCAAGAGAGCCAAGACTGTGGATATTCATGCCGAACTCGGCAGCATGAGGTGTTACTGCAGAGTTGAAGGCCATCGCACCTGCGTCGCCGCTTCCCATCAGGACGGAAAGAACAAACGGACCGATGGAGCCGCCCCATTGAGCGATTTCATTAGATTGAACCATTACGCTGATCAAACCTTTGATAAGGCCGGAGGCTGTTAAACCTGCAGCGAGCACACCTGCCGCAATGATAATGCCCATGATGGCGCCGTAAGAGTCGCCCATGCCTTTGAAGAATTCTTTAGAGAATTGCTGAGGCTTTTTGAAGCTGACGAGGAGACAGACAATTGTACCAATGACCATGGCCTGAGCAACACCCATCTTAACGGTTGGAACCCAGAAGGTGAAAACAAGCATTAAGACGATAGGAATCAATGGAACGAGGGCTTTAATTGGGCTTGGTTTGAAATCGGTGGTTGCTTCTTGCTGTTCTAATGCTTGGACTGATGTTTTTTCGCCCTTGTTGTCGCCAAGGAGCCAGCAAACAATGAAAAGGCCGATTGCACCGACAACACCGATCATCAAGGAGAACTTGCCGTGATAAGAAATGAGCTCCATGATGGTCATGTGAGCCATATCAGAAACATAGGCGTTGTGGGACAGGCCCGGAGAGAGCAAAGAACCTGTGGTTCCCATTAGAACGGCAGCTGCTGCAGCTGCGGGTTTAAATCCGGCTCTTAAGAGCAGGGGAATCATTGTCGTACCTACGACAGCGCCAACACCGGCTGCTGATGGAATGGCGATATTGATGCCGAACGTCAGCAATGATGTGATTGGGATCATTAAAAGACCAACGTTTCTGATAGGACGGGTCAGATAATGAACTAAAGAGCGGTCGCATTCAGTAAATGTAACGCAGTAGGCAAAACCGGTAGCGGAACAAATGGCTCCGATTAAGGCTGGATTAACCATGGTTTTTGCGAAAGCATTTAAACCTGCCATCGGGTCCAGGGCTAAGCAGCAGAGGAGGAAGCCGCCTCCAAAAAGGACTAGACGAGTTTCGTATTGTTTGATGAGAAGGTAACCCATGAGAATGAGTACCAGAATTGCAATCCATCCGGTAATGGGCATAAGAGTCTCCTTAGAAGGAAGTTGGGGAGGTCAGTTCTATCTTCTTAGAACTTGAAGAAATTTTAAGACCTCTTGGCCAAGTCATTAGAATGCCAAGTATGATTAGTAGGAATAGTATTGTCCTAAGAACTCTGGAAAACCCGAGGAAAAATCAAAATATAACTCTGAATAATTCTTAAAAGTGAGAAAAGGTTCTCAATTATCCCACCTTAAAACCGTCTTTGACCCATGGAGCAAAATCAAGAATCTGAGGAATAAGCTGCCGCTCTACATACCGCGTGCTGACGTCATAGATGATTCCTGATTCAATAAGGAACTCTTGCTCGCGGCCAATGAGAAATACTTCCCGAGAAAACAGCGGAGGCTGCATTGGTCTAACAATTAGTTTAGGCAGCATATGAAGGTTTTGAAGGATTGTGGTCGGCCGTGAAAATCCCCAGCCGATGCCCTCAGAGATTAATTTAACCATTAAAGCGTTCGTATCCACTGAAATTCTATCCGGGAAGGTGAGCCCGTGAACTCTCATGAAGGTGTCATTAATTTCACCTGCACCGGTTTCACTCCAATACCTCACTAACGGAAGTCCGCAAGTGGCAAGTCTTTGCCAACTCCAAGTTTGATCTTTTTCCTTTTCAAAGCTTTTCGGAAGCATGAGGATGGAAGGTTCGGTAAAAATCCTTTTTGTGAAGATGTGCGGAGTTTCACTGGACACTACGTTGGTGATAATCAGATCCAGCTTGCGTTCAACGAGTCTTTGCATCAGGACATTTGCACTTGCAGAAATCATCGTGATTTGTGAAAGATTCGGAAGCGCGTGCTTGATAATTTCAAATCCCAGATGCAAATGAAGGCTTTCGAGGATTCCAACGCGAAGAATGGGTTTGATGTAATTTTTGCTCTGCAGGGAGGAAAGCGAGCGAAGCATTTCTCCTTTCAGCCCATGAAGGTTTTTATGCAGAAGACGAGCTTCGGGAGTTAATGCCAGAGGCCGAGAACTGCGGATGAAAAGCTCGAAACCAAGCTCTTTTTCGAATTTCTGCATGGTCTTAGAAACGGCTGACTGCGTTATGCCCAGGGCATTGGCCACAGCCGAAAAGTTCCGCATATCGCAGCACATCATGAACATGACCGCCGGCGCACTCAGTAAAGAATTGCTGATATGAGGTTTCATGGAGCAGTCCTTCGAGGAAAGAGGTTGGTAGGTTTAATTCGGCGAGAAGACCTGTGCTTCCGGTTTTGCCTCTGAGAGCTTTTCCAATGGAACGACAATCTGCGGAGCTCCCTCTACCCACGGTGCAACCTGATAAGGCTGAAAATGAATAATGACTTTACCCGGAGCCAATTGGATTTCACTGAAATTTGCAAGCGTAGGGTACGTTCCGTAGGCAATCATGTCTGCGTCGGCTTGTTCACCGATTTTTTCTTTAAGTGCCGATGCGCAGAACTGAGACAGAAGCTTTAATGCCACGGAAGGTTCTTCAAACAAATCTTGGAACTGAAGTTCTCGGTCAGTCTTTAAGTCAAAATTGAGGACATCTTCGGAATAGTTGCCATGAGCGCCTCCCGAGTAAGACTCAATGGTGAACACTATGCTCACAATGTCTTTAGAAGGTTGAGTAACTGTGAAAGAGCCGTTCATATCCCACTGAGCAAGCTTTCTGCTTTCTTCATCCATCTCTTCAAAATTTTCATTTGCCATTTGCAGATAGGCGGCTGCTTGATTGTCGACGAAGAATTTAATTGCTTTATCAATATTTTTCTTACCGAAAACCGGATAGGACATAGAAACGGAGGGCCGTTTTGCGTTTTCAATTTGAAGAGTGCTGTTTTGGTATTCCAGAAGTTGTTGAGCCGAAACGGCACTTGCTGAGCAGGGAAGAACCAAAGAGCAAACAGCGATGAAGCATACGATAGGAAGTTTGTAGTAATGCAATTCGAATTCCTCTCAATGTTCTAAAAGCCTGCCGGCATGATAACACCGGATATCAAAGAAGCCTTGGAAAATCTATCGTCTTCACTTGAGATTCTTAGTAGAAATAAGGATAGGTTAGCCGGCAGCCGAAGAAAACAAGTGAAAACTCTGTCTTGGGTGATCAAAAAACTATCCGAAAATCCAAAGAAGTCGTGCTCTGTCATCCATAATCTAATAACACTTTATTACAACTTATCAAGAAAAAGGATTTTCCATGTCGGCTGCTCTAAATGCCGGCCCGATGCAGCAGGGTCCGGATATCAATAAAGGTTGGATTATCACGATTGTGGCCTACTTTGTCGCCATCGCATTAGGCGTCTGGGTTGGTGTTTGGGGAGGAGAAGTCTCCAACAGTGTCGCAGCCTTCCTCAGTACTGTGTTCATTAAGTTATTTAAGTTCATCAGTATTCCGATTATTTCCGTTTCTATCATATCGACCCTGGCATCTTTATCAGAGTCTCAGGATTCCGGAAGAATTTTTAAACACACCATCTTCTATACATTGCTGACAACCTTGCTGGCTGCTGGTTTGGCAGCGATTCTCTATGTGCTCTTTTCTCCGGCTAATGTTGCTATGCCGGCCGAGACTGCGCCTGCAGTAGCCGGACTTGCTAAGCACTCTTATTTGGAATATGTTCAATCGGTTATTCCGGATAATTTTCTGACGCCGTTCCAGACAGCAAACGTTCTTTCCGTTTTGTTGATTTCCCTGGCGGTCGGTATTGCTATTTCCAAGCTCCCGCAGAACTCTAAGCCGAAAGAAGTTATCTACAACTTCGTCGTCGCGTGCCAGCAAGTACTTTTCATTATGGTCAAGTGGCTTATCGTCATTTTGCCGTTAGGTATTTTTGGTTTCGTGGCTTCTCTGGCCCAAGAGCTTTCAAGCGGCATTCAGTTAGGAGGTTTGGCAACTTACTTCATCGTAGTGGTCGCTGCTAACTTAATTCAGATGTTTATCGTGCTTCCGGCCTTCCTGCTGATTAAGGGCATCAATCCTCTCAAGGTCGCTAAGGGAATGTTCCCGGCCCTGGCTGTGGCGTTTTTCTCTAAATCTTCTGCCGGTACGCTGCCTGTCACGATGGCGAGCGCAGAAAACAATCTCCGCATTCATCCGGAAGTATCCCGCTTCGTTCTGCCGATCTGCACCACAATCAACATGAATGGGTGCGCCGCTTTTATTCTGATCACGGTGGTCTACCTTATGCAGAATGCGGGTATTGAAATTACTCCGATGACATTGGTTATTTGGGTCTTCATCGCAACCATTGCCGCTATCGGAAACGCCGGGGTTCCAATGGGCTGTTTCTTCCTCTCAGCAAGCTTACTTGCCAGCATGAACGTTCCAATTCTTCTGATGGGCGTAATTCTTCCGTTCTATGCAGTTGTGGATATGATTGAAACCACCCTTAATGTTTGGTCGGATAGTAATGTCGCTACGGCGGTCAATAAGGATTTATTTAACCAGGCGCCTTAACCAAAGTTAAACCAACGAAGCGGAATTCGGAAAAACCGGTTCTGCTTTTCTTATGGAGTTTTGAGTCGCGGGAGTTGAGCCACACATTGATTCTGCGATCTTCTGTGGATACATGAAACAATAGAAACTTAGCCGGAGCGCTGCTTTTCTTTAAAGGCATCTATACGATTAAAAAAGGAGGCTAGCTGCATGGCTGTTTTAAAAGGCAGTTTGCTCAGCGCTGAGGACCGATTCAATGTAGTGTTTGATAATAGAAATAGGTGCACCCCCACAACTTGCAGCAAAATAAGAAGGAGCCCAGAGAGCATCCCCCCATAACATGCTACGAATGGAGGGATATTTCTTTTTTCGAATAAGACGGCTTGATACTCCTTTCAGAGAATTGACTGAACGAGATATAGAGACTTTAGGTGGGTAAGTAATTAACAAATGAACGTGATATTTTTCGCTATCAAACTCTACTAAGTCAGCTTCAAAATCATTACAAACTGAGGGAAAAATTATTTTCAGTGCGTCCAATATCTGTTTGGCAAATACGTATCGTGTG
Organism: Turicimonas sp. TL08; assembly: GCF_054660695.1. Classification (NCBI taxonomy): domain Bacteria; kingdom Pseudomonadati; phylum Pseudomonadota; class Betaproteobacteria; order Burkholderiales; family Sutterellaceae; genus Turicimonas; species Turicimonas sp. TL08. The sequence goes on along the minus strand of NZ_BAAGDP010000018.1, from coordinate 643 downwards.
TACTTAGTGGCAAAGACTAAATGAATATGCAAATTCAAAAGACATTATCTGTCGTATCTGATATTAGTATCTAAGCCCATGACCAAATTTTAATTTGCCAAGGAAGTCAGGAAACAAAGATGCAGATAAGACGAGCTTTTAGATTTGAATTGTGCCCTAGTGGTGCCCAAGCTCGTTTGATGAGCCAATTTGCGGGTTCCTGTCGCTATGTCTATAACAGAACTTTAGCCACAGAAAAGTCACTTTTCGGCAAAGATAAAGCACATCGGTTCAACTATGTAGAGTGTGCCAACCGTCTCGTTCTGTGGAAGAAAAAGCACTCTTTTCTGAAACTCTGTCATTCTCAAGTCCTCCAACAAGCATTGAAAGATTTGGAGAAAGGATACAAGAATTTTTTTGCCAAGAGAGCGAAATTTCCAAGGTTCAAAAAGAAATTTCAGTGCGATTCATTCCGATTCCCGCAGGGGTTCAAAATAGATGAGGATAAACAAAGAATCTATTTGCCGAAAATCGGAACAGTCGGCTACAGAAAGAGCAGAAGCATCATTGGCAAACCAAAGAACATTACGGTATCTCGAGAGGGTCTAAAGTGGTTCGTTTCCATTCAGACTGAATTTGAAATAGAGCCTAAGCGGATGATTAA
>NZ_BAAGDP010000017.1:0-55954 GCF_054660695.1 Turicimonas sp. TL08 | reverse complement strand
CGCCGTTTTGCCAGATTAGGGTTGTATTCTCTCCGCTTTATGGCGATTTGTTAGTGAAGCGCCCACTACGGAACCGTACGGTGGGTGCTGTGAGAGGGGGACGGGGCAACCCAACCCTCTACTCGATTTGAAAATCAGGCTTAACTTTTTGTTTTCATCCGTGAAATCCCTTTCAGGAAATTGGCTCCCAACGTGCTCTAGTACAATAAAAGCATTAATAGAAAGAGAAAAAAATGCACGCCTCTATCCAATTTGATAAAAAAGACAGAGAACTATTAAAAATGATTAATGACGTGTTGGACAACGGTCTTTCCACGTCTGCAGAAAAAGAAGTCTTGTCTACTTCTCTCCATCCTCACGGCATCCAAAACATGGTGGACACGCACGAGGTCAGAATGGCTTTGGCTGTGATTAATCTTTTGGAGAGATTGGGAAACAACGATGGTTCTAGAGAACGCCTGGCAGCATTAAAAACTTTGCATAACGAAGTTGTCTACAGTGCTCAGACTTCGTTTAAGTTCAATACCTCACGCGTACTCATCCAGATCATGAAAGATCTTGTGAGAGCTCGCGGAAATGATGAAGAACAGTTAAAACTAATCCATGACTTCCAAAAGGCAGCCGCTGGCAATCCAAGAATTGTCCGCCATTATCTGACCAAGTATTTCTTGTTGGAAATGCCGGAAGAATGGAACCAAAAGACGTTGGATGATCACGTCCACGATTCCTCAACCCGCGGCAGAAAAAATCCTACCTATCTCGTTATGGATGCCAGAGTTAAAGGCATCAGAAGATTGTCCGTTGTCTATTACAACTTTATTGATCCGAATGTCGCCTTTGAATTGATGGAAGCAGCTTCCATCATGGGAATTACCGTACGCATCGGCATCAAGCTCAAAGCCGTACATAACGGGAAATATGTTGAATTTATTTGGACGCCGAGAGGATTTACCGGGCCTCACAGCGTTATGGAGTTTTTGCAGGATCCTAAAACCAGAGTATTTCTTGAAAAAGGAAGAAAAGCGGAAGAATGGGCCTCCAAACAGGTTATCAAAACACTGCATCACTTCAATCAGGTCCATGTTCCTTCAATTTGCTCTGAATACAAACTACCTGAATTTGAGTTAGATGAACAGAACTTCATGAACTTCATTGCAAGTTCCCAAATATCCTTGGTGCACTTAGCAGAGTTTGCCCATATCTCTCTTCTTCCTTTGCTTACGGCAAAGGCAGATGCGATCAAGGAAGAAATGGAAACAGTTGACCAAGATAAAAAGGAACTGCTCCGGGAAGAATTAGATAAACTTGATGCCCTTTCTCCACAGACAATTTATCTGCGTTGGATACATCCTAAACAGAATCCCGATATTCCTAACTTGATTGTTCCTCAGGACGACGACAGGCCCGATTTTCTCAAATATACGATTGAGGAGTTCTTGTGCGCTCTCAAGAAGCTTAGGCCCAATTCACGAGTCACTCTCCTCACCAGCTTCTTAGAGGCTAAGGACGTACTTGAACTTTTATGGGATAACAAAGGATTAATTACACACTTAGAAGTCTTCAACCTTAAAGATTGGCTGAACGGCAGACTCACCCATCTAGAAGAGATCAATGACCTTCAAGCTGCCATCAATCAAAAAAATGTTTTAAAAATCAAGCATATTATTCTCAAACTTCTACAGAGAGAAGATATCAAGCATGATGCTCAGTTGTTTGCAAAGCTCAACGAAATCCTTCAAAACATCCCCAAACTGATTAACTTCTACAGCAAAGAAGCTCTCGGAAGCCGTTTCGGAACCGACTCCACAAACTCACTCGGGACCAGATTCGGCATGGGCTTGGCAGTGCCGGAGACTCTTCCCAGAAGTGCTCAAAAACTCATTGGAAAGAAAGGCAAACTCAACCCGATAAAACTTCCGTTGAGCGTCCCCCTCTCCTTCTCCGATATTTATGAGGAACCTCTTCATCAGTCCAAACTGCAAAAATGGATCAGACATTCTATGGGCTGGCTTTGTTTCGGGCTAAAAAGAAAAAGAGATTGGAAGGCCAGTTACGCAAATACTTATATTTCTGATGATGGCAACATCATCACATTAGGCGGAAGAACTGACCCCTTAAAAAATGGCTTTGTTCCTAATGAATCAAAAGAAGCCAAAAAAGAGACTCGCGCAGCTCCATTCGCGTATATGAATACAACTGTACTCAATGTAATTAAAGTTACTTTGGGGTTCCTACCGGCGTTTCTTACCTTTATGCTTACGCAGAACTGGTGGGTCTTGGCTTGGTTCGGGGCATTAATTTGGTTCAGCATCACGGGTATTCGGAATATTATCCAAGCAATTATCTCCGGAGGCGGATTCCAAAAAGGCGCTCGGATTGATTGGAGACAACTGATTAATTGGTCACGCATTAGTGATTCCCTAATGTATACCGGCCTGTCAGTCGTGCTGCTAGAAGGATTTACAAGAAATGTTCTGTTAGGCCATATTCTCGGCATTACGGTAGATAAAGCGCCGTTACTTGTTTTCTCAATCATTGCGCTTGCTAACGGACTTTATATTTCTTCGCACAATATATTCCGAGGTTTTCCTAAAACGGCTGTCGTCGGAAACCTTTTCCGCAGCATTTTGGCAATTCCGGTAGCCATGGTCTATAACGTGATCCTGGCCATGATTCTTCCTGTGATTACAGGTATGTCAGCTGCCGCTATCTTGGTTCCGGCTGCTGCCATCGTTTCCAAGTTCGCTTCAGATACCGTGGCAGGCGTCATCGAAAGCTTTGCCGACAGAAGAAATAACTACAGACTAAGAACAAGCGACTTTTCAATGGCCGTTAGTTCCTTATTCTCATGTTTCACTCATCTGGAGCTGTCTTTTCCGGAGAAAGACATTCTTCAGCTCATGAAGAAACCGTCAGAATTCGTCCGAATGCTATCAGCTAAAGCTCCTTCGCTGGAAATAGAGTGCTTCATCATCTCTCTGGACTTGATGTACATGTGGTACTACCAGCCATGTGCAAGACAGGCTTTCTTAACCCAGTTGAAAAGAATGACACCGGAAGAAAGATTGATTTACGTCCGATTCCAGCGGCTCTTGTCCGAGTATAAAGAAGTCTCTCGTCTCTTCCTCTCAGGAATGTTAGGCAACAATTTTTCTCATGCTCTAGCTTTCTATCTGGATAATTACAAAGATTACCTCCGCTCGATCGATGAAATCCGCTTAACTCTAGATAGCAAAGAAATATCCACCTCAGAAAGTTCAACTCAACAATTACTTTCTGAGAAGTCAAAAGCATTGTTAGCAGAAGTCAAAGCGACTTTTAACAGAGCCCTCTTCTTCATTAAAGATTGCCGTATTAAAGCAAACTATTTAATTCAGAAAGTCTCCAATAAGGAACCGTACAGAACAAGCCTGGAGACCGATAATGGTGAGATAGCTGAAATCAAAGATAAAGATTCGGCTACAAGATAACCATACTTTTTACATTGCGCCTCTTCTGCAAGTCCGAAGAGGCTTTTTTGTTGTCGAAAATTTCTCCTACACCCAACTATGAATGATAAATATTTAATTTATTTTCAAATAGTTATCAAAGAAATCCAAGTTAACAATTTTTGCAAATTTAGTTTGAATTACTTTCTCAAAAGGAATACTCTACCAAGGTCGTAGAAGCAGTTACTTATCGTCGTTTCAGAGAAGAGAAACGGCGTTTTGGCAAATCAAACGGTAGTGAGTCAAGAATTTTTTCCTCCTATGTCTATTTTGGCTCCTGGTCAACCGCATCTTGCCTCTCCGGATCTTTGACGGATCCGGAGAATTTTTTTATTCCACCTTCCTATTCCCAGTTGAGCTAAACAAAACAAAAAGGCCACGCCGCCAGCATGACCTCTTTTACTCTCGCTGAGTTTTACATCATTGAGTTTTCTTCTCTTTCTTCAGGAGATGCTTCTTGAATTTCTTTCTTCAGTTGCTCTTCTCTTTCCAAATCTGCAATTGCTTGTCTTTCCTCTTGAAGAGCTAAATCAATCCATCCGCCGCCTAAAGATTGATAAATCGATGCAATAGAGCTTAATGTATTGGCTCTAACTTGCGCGAGCTGAAGCTGCTGAGGAAGCAGAGATTGCTCAGCCTGCAATACAGTAAAGTAGCCGGTGTAGCCTTCTTGGTACTGAGCAGTTGCTAATCTCTTGTACTCCTTCAAACTAGCCACCAAGCCAGTTCTGTCTTTAAGCTCCTGCAGGGCCTTCTGGCGTTTACTCAGGGCATTATCAACATCGGCAAAGGCCTGAGACACTGCTAAACGATATGCAGCCACTAACCCTTTTTGCTGAGCTTCTGCCTGTTTTACACCTGCTTCCACAGCGCCCCAATGGAAAATAGGACCGGTTATGTTGCCGCCGACAGACCAAACCCTTGAAGGAGATTTAACCAAATCATGAAGTTCTTCACTAGAGAATCCCAAACCGCCGGAGAGAGATATTGACGGAAAATACATCGCCCTCGCGGCTCCGATATCAGCATTTGCCGCTTTCAGATTTTCTTCTGCCTCAACAATATCCGGCCGCTCAGTCAGCAGTTTGCTCGGAATTCCTTTCCCTATTGCCGGAACCTTCAAGGCTCTTAACCTTTTGAACTTAGGCATATCACCTACGTCTACTCCAGTCAGAATAGAAAGAGAGTTCATGAGCTCAACTCTGGACTGCTGCAAAACCGGAATCTCAACTTTAGCGCTCTGCCATTGACTCTTTGCTTGAGCAACTTCCATATCAGATACATTGCCGTGAGTAGCACGAACTTTGAACAAGCTATAGGTCTGATAATAACTGTTGGCTGTCTCTTTTGCGACTTCCAGCTGTTCGTCTACTGTCAAAATGCTGAGATAAGTGGTGACGACAGACGTAATGACCGAGGACAACGCAGCCTTATGTGCGGCTTCCATAGACCTTAGAGTTGCCGTAGCACTTTCAGTTTTTCTGCGGATTTTACCCCACAGGTCGATTTCCCATGATGCACTGGCCAAGACTTCTTTCGTGCTGAAAGGTTTCCCTTGGAGAGCTTCACCCATAGCAGTGTTGATACTCTGGCGCTGACGCATCGCATCGCCCTGATAATTCAACTGCGGGAACAAATCTGCTCTAGCAACGGTGACTGCTGCAGCCGCTTTCTCTACGTTCGACATAGTCTGCTGCAGCGTCCTGTTGTTTTTAATAGCGCTTGAAACAAGAGCATCAATCGCAGGATCCTGATACTGAGTCCACCAGCGTGCGGTGAGCCACTGAGCATTATCTTCAACTTCTTTACTGATCTGCCGATACTCAAGAGGAACATCCAACGTCGGTCTCTTGTAGTCCGGTCCAACCGTGCAACCGCTCAGCGCAATCACACCGGCCAATGACATCAATGCGATTAATCTAATTTTCATCATTTATCCTTGTTTTCCTGAACGGTTGATGAAGTTTTGCCCGCAGACTCTGGGTCTTTGAAAGAAGGTTCTTTTTTCTCAGAGTCTTCCGGCTTTTTCTCATCCTTAGCGGAAGTCTTTTCCGGAGTGGCAGGAACTGTGTCAACGTCTCCTCCCGGCACACCGTAATCCGCATCTCGAATAGTTGCTGGATTAAAGCCCGGAGAATTAGTAATCGTGACCTGTCCTTCCGGAGAAACAGCGACGGTAGCCTTCGGATCGTACAAGCTTCCGTCTCTTCTTAAGATGGCACGGCGTAGTTTTTCAGTCATAGAAATGCCGCGCTTAGACAGCTTAGCGGCCGTCTTAACAGCAGACTTTCCTCCTCTCTTTTCAGCCCACCCTTCAAACCAAATATAGAAAATTGGGACGAAGAGTAACGCCAAAGAGGAAACGCCAATCATGCCGCCGACAATACCCGTACCGATAGAGTGTCTTGAGGCAGCCCCTGCACCTGTAGCCAAAGCCAGAGGAAGCGTACCGCCGATAAAAGCTAGAGAGGTCATGATAATCGGGCGGAAACGAATCTCACCGGCGTCAATAGCTGCGGTCAAAAGATCCAACCCTTTGTTTCTCAGTTCAACAGCGAATTCAACAATCAAAATAGCGTTCTTCGCCGCCAAGCCAATCATGACCAGCATACCGATTTGGAAGTAAACGTCGTTGTCTAATCCTCGCATCCAAGTTGCAAGCAGAGCACCGATAACGCCGAATGGAACTGCCAAAATAACTGAGCCCGGAAGTGCCCAGCTTTCATACTGAGCTGCCAGCACTAAGAATACAAGAAGCAAACCGAAACCAAACACAATCGCAGACGATGAACCTGCAGATTGCTGTTCATAGCTGATGCCGGTCCACCCGTATTTGTATCCCATTGGAAGAACCTGATCGGCAACCTCTTCCATGGCAGCCATACCTTGTCCGGAAGAATACCCTGGGGCTGTATTACCGATAATCTGAGCTGCCGGGAAACCGTTGTAGTGAGGAAGCAGCGTCGGACCGTTAGTGTATTCAGTCGTTATGACTGAGGACAGCGGAATCATATCTCCGCTGGCATTTCTAACATAGAGTTTGCCGACGTCATCCGGTTTTACTCGGAATTCGGGAGCAGACTGGACAATAACGAACCATACCCGAGAATACTGACTGAACTGGCTGACAATGGCACTGCCGAACTGAGCCTGTAATGTATCGAACACATCAGCAGATGTCAGTCCAAGCAACTGCGCTTTGTCTCGGTCGTAGTTAATCTTAAGCTGCTGGTTAGATGCAGAATAAGTAGAGGTCAAACCTGTCAGTTCCGGACGTTTCTTGGCTTCTTGGAGGTACTTATCCAATACTTCCTGAAGCTGTTTAGCCGATCCACCCGCGGTATCGGAAATCCAGAATTCAAAACCGCCGGTATTGCCTAAGCCTGGAATAGCCGGAGGATTCAATGGAACTACCAAACCGTCAAGCTGTGAGGTCATACCGATTCTGGCAAGTTCCGCGACAATAGCATCCGAACTCTCTTTACGCGCTGTCTCAGAATTCTTATAACGGTCTGAGAACGGCTTCAAAGTCATGAAAAATGTACCGGCACTTGTTTTGAATCCGCCGTCAATCAAGGAGAATCCGGAAATGGCATTTGATGTTTGTACGCCCGGTACATCCTTAATATTGTTTTCTATCTTTTCCAGAACAGATGTAGTTCTTTCCAAGCTTGACGAATTCGGCATGATAATGGCAGCCATCACATAGCCCTGGTCTTCAGCCGGAACGAAACTTGTCGGCACTACACGGAACATCTGATAAATAGCCAAAAAGATGATGGCCATACATGCCAAAACAATCATAGTGTGACGGAACAAGGCTTTAGTCCATCTTCCATAAGCTTTGGTAATTCTGATGAAGAAATTATTGAACCAATGGAAGAAACCCTTTGTAGGAGGCTGTCTGTGAGTAAGCAAAGCAACACAAAGTGCAGGAGTCAGGGTCAAAGCCACAAAACCGGAAATCGTCACGGAGATGGCGATGGTAATAGCGAACTGTTTGTACAACATTCCGGTCGTCCCTCCCATAAAAGCAGCAGGAACGAACACACTGGCCAGCACTAACACGGTCGCTATGATAGGTCCGGAAACTTCGGCCATAGCGGTTTCGGTTGCGTCGATCGGGTTCATGGCGAAGTCGCTCATGTTACGTTCGACGTTTTCCACCACCACAATGGCATCGTCAACCACCAATCCAATCGCCAGCACCAACCCGAATAACGTCAGAATATTGATGGAGAAATCCAGAAGCAGCATACCGATAAATGTTCCGGTCAAAGCCACTACGATAGCGGAACATGCAATAGCAGTAGATTTGAAGCTCTGAAGGAACAAATAAATAACGGCGACAACGAGCAAAACCGCTTCGAACAAGGTCTTAATAACTTCGTCGATAGAAATTCTGACGAAATCGGTGGTATCTACAGCGATCTTATAGTCGATACCGTCGGGGAACTGACTCTTCAGATTTTCGAGTGCTTTGTACACACCATCAGCCACATCCAAAGCATTAGCGCCAGGCTGTGAGTAAATAGCAATAAAGGTAGTCGGCAAGCCATTCATGTTAGTGTTGACTTGATAACTCTTCATGCCTAAAGAGACATCCGCTACGTCTTTAACTCTAACAATTGCGCTTCCTTCGCTTTCGCTTCTGACAACGATGTTTTCATAGCCGGAAACATCGGTTGAAGGAGAAGGAGCAATAATAGGGAAAGTTTGAACTGTTCCCGGTTCTGATGGAGATGCACCAACGTTGCCGGCTGCAAATCTTTGGTTTTCCGTTCTGACTGCATTCGCAACATCTGTAGTTGTAATGCCTAAAGAAGCCATTCTGTCCGGATTCAGCCAAATTCTCATGGCCTGATCAGCAGTACCCATCACCTGGGACTGACCCGCACCCGGCACTCTCTTCAGAGCATCGAGAACATAGACATTGGCATAGTTGTTAATGTAGTCACGGGTATAACGGCCGTCGGTGCCGTAAATACCGACCAACATCAAAATAGAATCAGAACGCTTTTCAACCGTCAAACCGTTGGTGATAACGCTTTCCGGCAAATTCGGCTGTGCGATATTGACGCGGTTCTGAACTTGAACCTGAGCCATGTCCGGATCGGTTCCGATAGCAAAATAAACGGTAATGGCACATGCACCTGAGGACGAGCTTGAACTCGTCATATAAATCATGTTATCCACACCGTTAATCTGCGTCTCGATTGGGGCAGCAACCGTCTGTGCAACAGTTTCCGCATCGGCTCCCGGATAAACACCGGTAACCATAATTTGGACCGGACTCATATTCGGGTATTGTTCAACCGGCAGCTCTTTCATCGAAAGCAAACCGGCCAGCACAATCACGATCGAAACGACGATCGCAAATATCGGCCGTTTAATAAAGAAATTAGAAAACATACTCTCCTCCTAGGTTTACTTCTTGGTTGGAGAAGGAGCTGCTTTTTCCTCGATTTCTTTTTCAGGAGCAGCTTTCACAGGATTCTTAGATGCCGTACTGGATGAAGATGTCAAATTACCGGTTAAAGGATCCGTTTGAATCAACTGGTCTGGATCCTGAACGAATTCAGGCATATTCTTTGCAACCTGATCCTGTACGGGGCGACTGATTTTTTCTTGCTTCGTGCTTTGGACGATAGTGACTGGAGCATCCGGGCCAAGAGTCAAGACGCCCTCGGTAACCACCTTGTCTCCGGCTTCAAGACCGTTTGTAATTAACCAGTTACTGCCAATCCAAGAACCGACGGTAACAGGACGGTATTGTGCTCTGCCTTCTGAATTAATGACCCAAACAAAATGTCCTTTGCCGCCTTGCTGGACGGCAATTTGAGGAACAATGATAGAGTTTGGATACGTGGCACCTTTTACGATCAACCGGACATACTGTTGAGGTTTCAAGATATTATCCGGATTTGGAAAAGATGCTCTAATTTCAAAAGTCCCGGTATTTGGATTATAGTCAGGGCTCGCAAATGTTAAACGGCCCGGATATTTGTAAATCTGACCTCCTGCCAATTCAACTTCTGCAATGAACCTGTCATTTGCAGGAACCTTCATGATCCCATCGGCGACTTCCTTACTCAATTTTGCCTCTTGGTTTTCTGACATTGAAAATGTCACCCACATCGGCGACATAGCATACACAGTGGTCAAATGTGAATTGCCAGTGTTGATATACGTTCCGTCGGTCTGCAGAGCGGATCCCGCGTAACCGCTTACCGGTGAAGTAATGGTACAGTAGGAAAGATTGAGCTTCGCAGACTCAACTTGTGCCTGAGCATTTGAAATCTGAGCAAGTGTCGTTTGGAACTGGCCTTCAGCGCTGTCTAAATCGGACTGGCTCAGAGCTTTTAACTTAGCCAAAGGACGAATACGGTCTAAGTTCTGCTTTGCCACTAAATGGGCAGCTTTGCTGGAATCCAAGGCTGCTTCAGCTTCTTTCAGCTGTACTTCAAACGGCTGTTTATCCAGAACAAAAAGAACCTGACCTTTCTGAACCATTCCGCCTTCACGATAAAGTCTCTTATCTAAAAAACCGGAAACACGGCTGTAAATCTCTACGGCACGAGAGCTTTCCGTCTTCGCAACGAAGGTTAGATCCGCGGGTACATCCTGCCGGATTACTTCTAAAACTTGCACCGGGGATGCTCTATGAGTTTCTGTTTGAGCTTTTTTGTCATCGCATCCGACCAGGCTGGCTGCAACGAGTACCGTCATTCCAAAAAGAGCGAGTTGTCTTCTATATTCTTTCACAATAACACCGCCTTTAAACGTAGGGCCCTTCTGCCCCGTTTGTAACAATTATGTTAATTATTTCTCATAATGTCCTTCCTTCCATTGGAGGTACACCATAATGGTCAACACAGAATTCCATTCAGTCATTAATTATTTGAAAAATAACGCTTTATTCACAGCGCAAGTACGCGCCTAAAAAAGAGTTTCTGAACTTTAAAAAGTGTAGAACGCGAACTTTTTTCCCGATCAAAAACACTAAAAGGTTTTGCTGCTTTATAAAGAAATAAAAATCAAGATATTCAGATCTAAGTGTTTTTTGGACAAAAGAACTGACCTCAGAACTCGTGAGAACTTTGACGCACTCTTCTGAAAAATAGATGTCCAGCAGCCTCTGGCTAGGAGAACGGACTTTGTCTCCATGCTTAATCAGAGCTTTCCGTGAAAAGAAAAGGCGTCGGATTTTCTCCAAACGCCTTCATTAAATATTTTATGGAAGTCTATTCTTCTTTTTCGGCTTCTTTTTCAGCTTTCTTCTTTGCTTCTTTAGCTGCTTTTCTCTGTCCTTCGATGAAGTTCAGATAAGCAGGAGAGACATCACCGGTAACGTATCTTCCATCAAAACAAGAGCAATCAAAGTCAGGAACTGCAGGATTCAAACCGCCGACGGCTTCCCTCATTCCTTCAATTGTCTGATAAACCAAAGCATCCGCTCCGATTTCTTTTCTGATGGATTCAACATCTTTGCCATTGCCGGCGATCAGCTCATTTGTGGTCGGCATGTCAATGCCGTATACGTTCGGGAAACGAACCGGTGGCGCACCGCTGGCAACATAAACCTTTCTTGCACCGCTCTGACGGGCCATTTTCACAATTTCAGTGATTGTCGTTCCGCGTACGATGGAATCATCAACAAGAAGAACTCTCTTATCTTTGAATTCAACCGGCATTGCATTGAGCTTCTGACGAACGCTCTTCTTGCGGATAGCCTGACCAGGCATAATGAAGGTGCGGCCAACATAACGGTTCTTAATGAAGCCTTCACGATATTCCAGTCCTAAAACCTTAGCTAACTGGGCAGCTGCAGGTCTGGAAGAGTCCGGAATCGGCATTACAACGTCGATTTCGTCCAATGGAATCGTTTTCTTGATTTCTTCCGCTAATTTTTCTCCCAGACGAAGTCTTGCTGCATAAACGGAAATACCGTCAATCGTAGAGTCAGGACGGGCAAGATAAACATACTCAAAAATGCACGGAGCCATATTGACGTCTTCGGCACACTGTCTGGAATGAAAGTTTCCTTTTTCATCAATCCAAATAGCTTCGCCCGGTTCAACGTCGCGAAGAAGCTTAAATTCGCTGCCTTCGAGGGCAACGGATTCACTGGCTACCATATATTCCGTGGTTCCGTCTTCGGCTGTGTTAGTGCCGATGCATAAAGGACGCAGACCGTGTGGATCACGGAAGGCAACCAACCCATGACCGGAAATCATGCATACAACGGCATAAGAACCTTTAAGTCTCTTGTGCATGGACTTAATTGCATCAAAAAGACAATCTTCATCAAGGTGCTTGCCTTGAGTTGCTAATTGAAGTTCATTGGCAAAAACATTGAGCAATACTTCCGAATCGCTGGTGGTGTTGATATGACGGCGATCGTGATCGTAAAGCTCCCACAGCAGGGTCTCTGCGTTGGTGAGATTGCCGTTATGAGCCATCACCAGGCCATATGGAGCGTTCACATAGAATGGCTGAGATTCGTTGTTAGAACCTGCATTGCCTTGCGTAGGATAGCGAACCTGACCGATACCGCAGTTGCCGAGCAAATCACGCATGTTTCTGGTTCTAAATACATCACGAACCAGACCCATGGCTTTATGCATATGAAATGTTCGGCCATCAACAGTACAAATACCGGCCGCATCCTGTCCTCTATGCTGTAAGAGCAGTAATGCATCGTAAAGTCTCTGATTAACAGGACTTGATGAATACAGGGCAACAATGCCGCACATACTTTTCTCCGAGATTAAGGATTAAATTATTTCTGTAAATTAAACAATTCTTTAGGGATATACGGAGAGAAAAGAACAATACCTTTCTCTACGTAGGGAACCAAGTTCGAGTCTTTCCACCAAATCTGTTTGGATACGAACTCCGTCGAACCTCCCAGATAGACTAGCAATCCTACGATCAAGAGTCCCCTTAAAAAACCGAACAGACACCCTAAAAGTCTGTCCTCTGCCCCAATTGAAATTGAGGACAAAATATGTCTCAGAAGCTTACCAATCAGGCCTGCAGCAAAAACGCAGGCAATGACAATAAGAACCACTGCTAAAAACATCTTCAGCATCGGTCCGACCGTCTCCAATGGCAGCATCTGTGCAACGTCTCCTGCATAATACAAAGAGACAAAAAATGCAGCGACCCAACCAATCAGTGCAAAAATTTCCCGCACCATTCCGCGGGAAACTCCGATGATCGTCGAGATGAGAATAATTACGGCTAAAACCCAGTCGAGTTCACTCATAGATTATTTAATTTGACCAACTTTTCCTGTTAATCCTAACAGACCAACACGAGCTCTTGCATCCTCAGCAGCTTTGCTGGTCGGGAAGTTACCAGCTCGAACACGCCAAATTTTACCGTTCTTAACAGCAACCGGCTCAACATATCCCGGAATTCCTGCCCCTTGAATCTTCTTAAGCAATTCTTTGGCTCGTGCTTCATTAGAAATAGCTGCAACCTGAACATAATAACTGCCCTTCGCTGCAGCTGCAGGTTTTGCAGTTTCTTGAGACTTAGCCTTCGGCTGATCTTTCTTAGCATCCTGTTTTTTAGCTTCACTCTTTTCAGGTTTCTGCTGACCCTTATCTGCTTTTTGTGGAGTTTTCTCGTCCTTCTTACTTGCTTGAGCAGGAGGATTTTGCTTAGAAGAAGCAGGTTTCGCAGTCCCAGCATCAGTTGGAACAGCAGGCTTGGCCGCCTTGTCCTCAGAAGAAGGAACAACAGCGGATGTTACTGCAGCTGAACTGCCGGGAACCTGAATGCTGGCCACATCCACACTATTTTGGCTCGGTATTCTAAGTGGAATAGTTACTGTCGGGGGTGGAGGCTCCTTATCAAATAAGAAAGGAACTGTAACCACAACTAAAGCTAAAAGCATTACCGCACCGATGAGTCTGCGGCGGGCCCGAATTCTTTTAATCTGTCTGTACTGTTCTTGAGAAGAATTGATTTGTTCAGTTGTCTCTTTGCTCGGCTTCTGTTCAGGGAAAACCTTTCTTGGAGTCGGGACGAATTCTTTAGGTGCTGACAAAGGTACTTCCTGAGAGGGAGAAGCCGGCGGAACGGGAGGCTGCCCGGCATCTCCTCTGGGGCCGGAAGAAAGAAAACTGGTCTCGGATTTGGATTCAGAAAAAGCAGGCTGATTTTGAGTTTCAGCCGGACTGGTTCTCAGAATCTGAGTAGTTGAATTTAGGGGATTTTTGGGCTGGTTAAAACCAGGCTCCCTACCTGCGAATTCTTTATTGACAGCATCGCTGTTAAGACTTCCGCTCATCCCCGGTTCTTCATGAGTTTGCGGCTCATCGGGCTTTTTGCTGAATTTAGAAAACAGACCCATTTAACTTCTTTCCATTGACCTTCTTACAACACAGGAACTTTTAAGGCGGTAAGCGCTGCACTAACCGTCACAAAAGAACCAAACACGAGTATTCTATCAGCGCTCCGGGCAGTCTTAAGCGCATTTTGGAGACCATCTTCAACATTTGCAAAAATTTTTATTTGATCGTCCGTAACTCCTTCTTTTATCAAATATTTTTGCAAATCTTCCGCTTTTCCTCCTCGTTCTCCAGGCAAATCGCAAACCATCCAACAGTCGGCACAAGTTCCCATAATGGCGCAAACCTTTTCTCTGTCTTTGTCGGAAAGCATTCCAAAGACTGCATAGGTTTTCCCTCCAATCGGATTGGCTTTTAAAGTCTCGGCAAGCTGAACAGCAGCATGCGGGTTATGTCCCACGTCAACAATAATTTCCGGTTTGCTCTGAATTTTCTGGAATCGACCGGACAAAAGGGCTGTTTTCAAGCCGGTTTCGATACTGCTTCGATCAACTTTAATTTGATCTTCAACGGCTTCAAGGGCTGCCAAAGCAGCTGATGCATTATTAATCTGGTATATACCCTTCATAGAGGGAAGAGGCAAATTATTAAGCTTCCATTTGGGACCGACATAGTTCCAGGAATTATCACCGGTCTTGGTTCCTTCAAAATCTTTACCGTTAATTTCCAGCAATGCGCCTACTTCTTTTGCATAAGAAATCAAAGTCTCCGGAGGATTTTTGTCTCCGCAAATCGCAGGTTTGTCATGACGATAGATGTGAGCTTTGTCCCAAGCTATTTCTTCACGGGTATTTCCTAGATATGCTGTGTGGTCTATGCCTATGCTGGCAATAATTGAAACAGTCGGATCAACAGTATTAACAGCGTCCAAACGACCGCCCAAGCCAATCTCCAAAATTACCGCATCGAGATGTTTTTCTTGAAAAAGCTTCAGAATAGCCAACAAGGTGTATTCGAAGTAAGAAAGCGTCAATTTGCCTCTGGCTTTTTCAACTTCTTCAAAGTATTTGCAGAATTCTTCATCTGCAACGTATTGTCCGTTGACTTTAGCTCTTTCATTAAAACGAATTAAATGGGGAGAAGTGTGAACCCCGACTTTGTAACCCTGTGCTTGAAGGATATGTTCGAGGTAAGAACAGATCGATCCTTTGCCGTTGGTACCTCCGACCGTAAAAACCGGAACATCAAACTTGATGTCCATTTTCTTAATCATCTTATTCATTCGTTCCAATCCCATATCTATGGTCTTGGAATGAAGATGCTCAATGAACGAGAGCCATTGTTCTAATGTTTGCATAAATAAAAAACCGCCTACAAGGCGGCATAAAATTATTCCAATACGTCTATAGACTCTTTTTGCAAAAGAGCGATAAGCTTAGAAATCTCTTCTTTTAAATCTTTACGGTGAACAATCATATCGATTGCACCTTTTTCTTGTAAGAATTCGGAACGCTGGAAGCCCTCCGGAAGTTTTTCTCTGACAGTCTGTTCAATAACACGCGGCCCTGCAAAACCAATCAAAGCCTTCGGTTCAGCCATGACGATATCGCCCATGAAAGCAAAACTTGCTGATACGCCGCCCATGGTTGGGTCGGTTAAAACTGAAATAAAAGGCAGTTTTTCATTGGCCAGACGGGCAATCATGTCAGTTGTCTTAGCCATCTGCATCAGAGAGAACAAACCTTCCTGCATGCGGGCACCCCCGGTTGCAGTAAAGCAGACGAAAGCACACTTACGGCGAATGGCTTCCTGTACGCCTCGGACAAATCTTTCTCCAACAACGGAACCCATAGAGCCGGCCATGAAATCAAATTCAAAAACCGCAGCAACAACGGGAATGTTGTTCATATAACCGCTCATGACAACCAAAGCATCCGTCTCATTGCTCTTAGCCTTAGCCTGTTTTACACGATCTGTATATTTCTTGCTGTCATTGAAACGAAGCGGATCTAAAGGCTGAACCTCTGAGCCAATCTCAGTTCTTCCCTCTTTGTCCAACAGGAAATCCAAGCGCTCTCTGGCGTTAATGCGCATGTGATGATTGCACTTCGGGCAAACATTGAGATTTTCTTTTAATTCTTGAGCGTACAAAGTGGCTCCGCAGTCCGAACACTTAATCCAGACGCCGGTAGGCATGTCTTTCTTACCGGTTTCTCCGTCGGTACGCTTAATCTTTGGAGGAAGAAATTTATCAATCCAACTCATGTTCAAATCCAAAACAATTTCCCGAATTTTATCGCAAGCAGGCAAGCTGTGCTTTGCGTTTTTTGCTTACTTTCTTAACTTAGAATGGGGAAGCGCCGTACTGAGGAAGCTTAAACTCTTCGGGATATCCGACACCGGTCAGATATAAACCGGATGGAAAAAATGTAGGCGCGGCTTTTTCTCTTTTTTTGGCGGCAAGCACTTCTGCCATCCATTCAGGATTTCTAGCGCCAGACCCGATGTATACCAAACAACCAACAATGTTTCTAACCATATGGTAGAGGAAGGCATTGGCTTGGAGTTCAACTTTAATAAACCGTCCTCTTCTCTCAATGTTTATAAAGTTGACTGTTTTAATAGGAGTTTTGGACTGACATCCTGCAGCTCTGAAACTAGAAAAATCATGTTCGCCTAGAAGGTAATTAGCTCCCTCCTGCATTTTTTCTTCATCAAGCGGACGGAAAACCCATCCTGTTCTTCCCGCCAATAAAGGAGAACGGACAGGCTCATTAGAAATCCAATATTGGTAGGTGCGGGAAACGGCAGAAAATCTCGCATGAAAACTTTCCGGCACATATTGTGCCCAACGCACCGCTACAGTAGGTTCTAAATAAGAATTGAGACCCCGAACCCAAGAGAAATCATTTCTCTTGCATTCGGTGTCAATATGAACAACCTGACCGGAAGCATGTACTTTCGCATCAGTTCTTCCGGCACAGACGGCATTTACCTTTTCACCGGTAAATTTAAAAATGGCTTCCTGGAGATGGTCTTGGACTGTTCTTCCTGAAGGTTGGGTTTGCCAACCTTCGAAGAATCTCCCGTCATACTCCAGCCCCAGGGCAACTCTCATGTTTAGGCTTTCTTGAAGTCAACAAGAATTCTCAGCATGCGGCGGAGCGGTTCAGCAGCACCCCACAAGAGCTGGTCGCCGACAGTAAAAGCGGTAACATACTCAGGTCCGATGTTGAGCTTATGGATACGGCCGATTGGAACGGAAAGCGTTCCGGAGACTTTAGCCGGCGTAAGTTCGTGAATAGTTTCTTCCTTATGATTAGGAATAACTTTAACCCACTGATTGGCACCGGCCAGAATCTTTTCAATTTCTTCGCAGGAGATGTCTTTCTTCAACTTAATTGTTAAAGCCTGAGAGTGGCAACGCATGGAACCAACGCGAACGCAAAGACCGTCGATTGGCAAGCAGCCTTTTTCGCCGATAGCCGGAAGACCTAAAATCTTGTTGGCTTCAGCTCCGCCCTTCCATTCTTCACGGCTCTGACCATGTTCTACTTCTCTGTCAATCCATGGAATCAAGCTTCCGGCAAGAGGAACTCCGAAGGCCTTAACCGGAAATTCCGGGCTTCTCATTTCTTCAGTGACTTTTCTGTCGATAGCCAAAATGGCAGAACGCGGATCCTGCAAATCGTCAGCTACGACTCCGTACAAATCTCCCATCTGTTTGAGAAGTTCACGCATGTTCGGAGCACCTGCACCGCTGGCGGCCTGATATGTCATGGATGTAATCCATTCGATCAAATCAGCTTGAATAAGACCATCCAAAGCCATCAAAAGCAAGCTAACTGTGCAATTGCCGCCGACATAATTTTTAACACCGGACTCCAAGCCTTTTTGGATAACGTCCATATTGACAGGATCAAGAACAATGATGGCGTCTTTTTCCATGCGGAGTGTGCTTGCAGCATCAATCCAGTAGCCGTTCCAGCCTTTTTCTCTCAGCTTGCCGAAGTGCTCTTTTGTCCAATCACCGCCTTGGCATGTGATAACCACGTCACATGCTGCCAAAGCGTCCAAATCACCGGCATCTTTCAAAACAGGATCAGCATTAGGTACATCCGGAGCTTTGCCGCCTGCATTACTTGTTGAGAAGAATGTTGTGCTGACATAGTCAAAGTCTTTTTCAGCCATCATTCTGTCCATGAGGACGGAACCAACCATTCCTCGCCAACCTACCATCCCTAATTTCAACATCGATAACCTCCGAGAGATTTACTAATTTGAGTTTTTAATTACTGTAAAGCAGCCACTACTGCATCACCCATTTCGGAACAAGTAACTTTCTTGCAGCCTTCGCTCCAAATATCACCTGTACGATAGCCCTCGGCCAACACCTTCTTAACGGCGTTTTCAATCTTGTCGGCAGCTTCAGGCATATCTAAAGAATAGCGGAGCATCATGGCCGCTGACAAAATTTGAGCTAGAGGATTTGCAATATTCTGGCCGGCAATATCCGGTGCCGAACCATGAGAAGGCTCAAACAAACCCTGTTTCTTTTCATTTAAAGCTGCAGAAGCGAGCATGCCGATAGAACCGGTAAGCATGGCAGCCTCATCAGACAGAATGTCGCCGAACAAGTTGCCTGTCACCAATACATCGAGCTTCTTAGGAGCTCGAACCAACTGCATAGCGGCATTATCTACATACATATGCTCCAAAGTGACGTCCGGATATTCTTTAGCAACACGGTTCATTGTGTCGCGCCAAAGCTGGCTGGTTTCCAATACGTTGGCTTTATCAACACTGGTTAAGTGCTTGCTGCGGCCTTGAGCAGCCTTGAAAGCAACATGAGCGATTCTTTCGACTTCAGGCTCGGAGTAGCGCATTGTGTCGAAGCCCTCTTCGCTTCCTGCGAACAATCCGTCGGGGCTCTTTCTTCTGCCTCTTGGTTGACCGAAATAAACGTCTCCGGTCAGTTCTCTGACGATCAAAAGATCAAGGCCGGAAACCAGTTCAGGTTTCAGACTGGAAGCGTAGGTCAATTCTTTATAGCAAACGGCAGGACGTAGATTAACGAAAAGTCCGAGGGCTTTTCTTAAACCAAGAATGGCTTGCTCCGGTCTTAAATGACGTTCGAGGTTATCGTATTTGAAATCCCCGACAGCACCGAACAATACCGCATCGCTCTCTTTGGCAAGTTTCAATGTGGATTCCGGAAGCGGATGACCGTAAGCTGCGTAAGCTACGCCTCCAACCAAAGCCTCTTCATAGGTTAAATCCAGATCAAGAGCTTTCAGCACTTTTAAGGCCTGCGCCATGATTTCACTGCCGATACCGTCACCGGCTAAAACAGCAACTTTTTTTGTCATTTGAATCCCTTATTAATAAATAGACTTCACTAACCAAGGCTTAGAAGTAAGCCTTCTGTTTTCAAAAGCTTCAATTTCATCCTTATGCTGCAAGGTGATGCCGATGTCATCTAGCCCGTTAAGCAGACAGAATTTTCTGAATTCAGGAACTTCAAAATCATGGGCCGTACCATTTGGCTCAATGACCTTCTGTTCTGCGAGGTTAATCGTCAGCTCATAACCGTTATTGGCATTGACTTCGTGGAAAAGAGCGTCAACGGTAAATTCCGGAAGAATGACCGGAAGCAAACCGTTCTTGAAGCTGTTGTTGTAGAAAATATCCGCAAAGCTTGGAGCTATAACGGCTCTGAAACCATATTGCGTCAACGCCCAGGCTGCGTGTTCTCTGGAAGAACCGCATCCGAAGTTCTTGCGGGCTAAAAGAATACTCGCACCCTGATATCGCGGTTGGTTTAAAACAAAATCAGGGTTAAGTGTTCTTTCACTAATTGGTTTCCCAGGCTCTCCTTTATCCAAATATCTCCATTCGTCAAAAAGGTTCGGGCCGTAACCAGTGCGATAAATAGATTTCAAGAATTGCTTAGGAATGATTGCGTCTGTATCGACATTGGAGCGATCTAAAGGAGCAACAATGCCTTTTAAAACTGTGAATTTTTCCATAATTACTCCTTAAAAGATCTTGCGTACGTCTACGAAGTGACCTTCAATAGCGGCAGCAGCGGCCATTGCGGGAGAACACAAGTGGGTACGGCTCTTATTACCCTGTCTTCCTTCAAAGTTACGGTTACTTGTAGAAGCGCAGCGATCTCCTTCGGAGAGCTTGTCCGCATTCATAGCCAAACACATGGAGCATCCCGGACGTCTCCACTCGAAGCCGGCTTGAATGAAGATCTGATCCAGCCCTTCCTTCTCAGCAATTTCTCTTACCAAACCGGATCCCGGAACAACCAGAGCTAATTTGATATTTGGAGCAACCTTTTTGCCTAACTTCTTAACAACATAAGCAGCAGCCCTAAGGTCTTCAATTCGTCCGTTAGTACAGGAACCGATAAAAATTGAATTCGGATAGATTTCGGTCATCGGAGTTCCCGGTTCCAAGCCCATGTATTTATAGGCACGTTCCCATCCTTCTCTCTTGACCGGATCCGGTTGGTTTTCAGGAAGAGGAGTTGAGCCGGTAATCGGAGCGACCATTTCCGGGGAAGTGCCCCAAGTAACCATTGGAACTATTTCGGAAGCATTGATTTCAATAACAGTATCGAAATTAGCTCCTTCATCTGAATGAAGCGTCTTCCAATATTCAACTGCATGATCCCATTGCTTACCTTCCGGAGCAAGGGGCCTGCCCTTCATATACTCGATTGTCTTCTCGTCGACGGCAACAATACCGCATCGTGCTCCGGCTTCAATTGCCATGTTGCACAGGGTCATTCTTCCTTCCATCGATAGTTCGCGGATTGCGCTTCCTGCAAATTCAATAGCGTAGCCTGTTCCGCCGGCTGTACCGATTTTTCCAATGACTGCCAAAGCTAAATCTTTACCAAAGACACCGGGCTTTAATTTTCCGTCAACCTTGACCAACATATTTTTCATTTTCTTGGTCAGAAGCGTCTGGGTAGCCATCACGTGCTCTACTTCACTGGTACCAATACCGAAAGCAATAGCAGCGCAAGCTCCGTGAGTACTTGTATGAGAGTCCCCGCAAACAACAGTCATTCCAGGGAGGATAGCACCCTCTTCCGGCCCCATGACGTGAATCACGCCTTGTCCTCTGCTAAGGAATGGGAAGTATGCGGCACACCCGTTTTCCGCCAAATTCTTATCTAACGTGCTGACCTGAAGATGAGCAATTGGATCGGTAATACCGTCCATGCCCTTTTCCCAACCGATTGTCGGAGTGTTATGGTCGGCAGTAGCAACGATGGAGGTGTTGCGCCAAAGTTTTCTTCCGGCCAAACGCAATCCTTCAAAGGCTTGAGCACTGGTCACCTCATGGACTAGATGGCGATCAATATAAAGAGTTGATGTCCCGTCTTTCTCGGTTCTGACGACATGCTCATCGAAGATTTTGTCGTATAGGGTTTTTGGATTGGTAGTCTCTTGCATTCTTTTTCAAAAAATTACATTCAGCTAATTTTTTGAGTATGCCATTAATTGTTGAAAGAATTCTTAGATTGAGCATAAAAATCTATTCCATAGTCCTATAGGCAAAAAGAAGACATCAAAATGAAAGTTTTACATTTTGAAATTGTCTGTAAGAAAGCGACATCAGTTTCGGATTAACAACTAGAGATGCCTGAAACTCCTTCAGGTACTTTTCAATGTTCGGTAATGCATTAACTATTTAATTTTCTTTCCTTTGATATCTTTTGGATAAGACGTTAGTTATTTTTAAAAATATTACTGTCGGCCTTAAATATAGATAGAGACAAAAAGAATCATTACACTTTGAAGAAAAATGAGGTCCCAAGATATGAAGAAAATTTTATTGACAGCATGCCTTTTTTCTTTTTTCATCGCCGTTCCATTTGCTCAAGCCATGGATCACTACCGAAGCGATGGTAGAGGGGGATACTACACCAACGATGGAAAACACATCCGAAGCGATGGCAGAGGTGGATACTATCATCCGGATGGCAGCCATACCCGCAGTGACGGCCGGGGCGGTTACTATGATCAGCGCGGCAACCATACCAGAAGCGACGGCAGAGGCGGTTACTACACTCCTGACGGAAATCATATCCGTAGCGATGGCAGAGGCGGCTATTACGATCAGCATGACAACCATATGAGAAGTGACGGCAGAGGCGGACATTACGTGCCTGATCACTTTGGACAAAAACACTGATTTTGAAAGCCGAATACTTTTCTCAATTGGAGCCTCTCATCGATTAAAGGCTCCTACTTTTTACTTAGCTTTTGCTTCTATTTCTGCAATCCGCCTCTTCGGTTCTTTCTAGTATGCCGAAGAAGAAACAATTATTTACAGAAGTCATCTATACTTCCAATTCTTACACCTCACCTCTTCATAAATTTTATTTTGATAGAAAAATGAAAAGACGTATTCTTATTACAGCGTTAGGTTCTGTGGCATTCTTAACAGCGTGCGGCACATCTCAACCTCTGATTGCTACTGGGAATAGCAATCCGACAGGTTCAAGTAAACATGCCCCCACATTAAAAGAAATTAAAAAAGCAATCTACCTTGCCGGCTCTTCTCGCGGCTGGGTAATGAAAGAAGTCAATTCCAAAACTATCCAAGCTACTTACGTTAAAGGACAACATACCGGTGTAGTGGACATCGAATACGACAGAGAAACCTACACAATTACTCCAAATAAAAAATCAACTTTGATGCGACCTGACGGAACTGTTGATAGACACTTGAATAACTGGATTCGAAATTTAGACCTGTCCATCAGGAAAGAACTCGTTCGTCTTACCATCAACAACGAAGCTAAGTAAAACTAGCAACTCATAGGCTGTTCTCCTCCTCCCAAGTCTGCGCTCGTTTTTTTCCTTTTACAAACTCGGGAGGAGTATGATTTCTGGTCCGTTTACGCTATACGAACTCAATCAAAACCCGATGTAATCCAGTCATTTGCTAAGTTGACTTATCCCTTTGTTTGAAGTCCAAAAAAAAAGAAATACTATTTTTTATTTCAATAGTTGCTTATCCAAATCATTGCCTCTCGCTGCACTGATGGCAAGTTTTAAACGCTCGTACAATTTAAGTATCCAAACTTAAAGTATAAGTTCTTGATTGAAATCACCACTTGTCAATCCAACTCTTTTATACTTCTCGGTTAAGAAAAATTAGACTCAAATGTCCTCTGAGCTAGGAGTGCATAGGGGTCAATAAAAAAAGCATCACAAGAAAAAACTCAATCCTTAAAAGCAAACAATGAAATGTAGTAAGAAAATAAATTCATTAGAAGCTCTTAATAATGCTCATGCCTTAGCCGTTGCTCCTTTTCTTTTTCAAGCATCGTCGTGCTTATTAAAGTTCGGGATTTTGTCATTCCTCGAAGATTCCGGAAAAAACGGGGCTTCGCTCGCTGCCGTTGTTGAACATACCAAGTTGACTGAATATGCTGTTGAGACTCTGCTTCAAATTGCTTTGGCTTTAAACCTGGTTGAACACAAGGAAGGTAATTATTATTTAGCCAAAACCGGTTGGTTTCTTTTGAATGATCCTCTCGTCAAAGTTAATTTCGCATTTACCCGAGACGTCTGTTACAGAGGCCTGGAAAATTTAGATAAATCTTTCTTGGAGCAGCGCCCGGCAGGTCTAGAGTCACTTGGAAACTGGCCGACCATTTATCCGGCCCTCACTACGCTTCCCGAGCCGGCAAGAAAAAGTTGGTTCGACTTTGACCACTTCTATTCCGATGCCGCTTTCAAAGATCTTGCAAAATATGTTTTAGAGCATTTTGCCCCAAAGAAAATCTTTGACGTCGGAGGAAACACGGGAAAATGGTCGATGCTTTATGCCTCTATGGATCCGACAGTCGAAATCAAAATTCATGATCTTCCCGAACAATGCCTTGTTGCTAAAAAAAATATTCAACAGCATGGATTGTCGTCCCAAATCAGCACTGTCGCCCTAGATGTTCTGAAAATAAAAAGCTTTCCATATTCAGACGCCGATGTTTGGTTAATGAGCCAATTTCTTGACTGCTTTCATAAGGATGAAATCACCTCCATTCTTAAAAAAGTTCGCATGAATTTAGCGCCTAATTCTCGGTTGCTGATTCTTGAGCCTTTTATCGGAAACCAGCCCTTCGAGATCGGAGACTTGTGTCTAGCGGCCATGTCCTTGTATTTCACAGCTATTGCTAACGGCACGAGCCGCTTTTACCAAGTTTCTGAATTTGAAAAGTGCATCGAGGATGCTGGTTTAGTTATCGAGGAGGAAGTCGGCCCGTTAGGAACCGGACATACCTTATTAATTTGCCGAACAAAATAAAAATAATCAAAACTTGTGAAGCGTCTCAAAGGAACTTAATCTTCATCGCTTTCAATAGGTGGGTATTTTCCCCACTATGTACGGCTTTAACGAGAATTTAATATCCAGGCAATGGCCTTTACATATAATAAAAAGAAAAACTCAGTCCCGTTCCAAGGGAGGATAACTAATTGATTAAGCGTAATATTGACATATCTGACTGGTTAATTCTGGACTCACAAACCCAGTCTATCAACGGAACGCTTGCGCAAGAAGAAGTACAGAAAATTCCAATGATGTCGGCTCGAAGAATGAGCAAAGGCTGCAGGGCCGCGGTAGAAGTCGCAACCTCATTAATGAAAAAGCATTCTGTCGATTCTCTGGTATTTTCTTCAAGACACGGCGAATTAAATCGCAGTGAGAAAATTTTCTCGAACCTAGCTAACAACGCTGATATTTCTCCGACTGACTTCAGCATGTCTGTTCATAATGCTGCCTCGGCCATGACCAGTATTCAACAGAAATTCCATGGCCCTGTTACCTCAATTGCAGCAGGAACGGATTCACTGCATTCTGCGCTGATAGAGGCTTTGTCTCTCTTAGATGCTGGAAAGAAAAAAGTTCTTGTCGTAGACTTCGAATCCTCGCTTCCTGAGATTCTGGGAGGGGCTCTTGAAGAAGAGGCACGTACGGATCCTTACGCACTTGGCTTGGTACTCTCAAATGGCAACGGATTAAACGTTTCAATTGAATTCATCCTCAACGAAACCGCAAAAAGGAATCCTGCCTTTTCTTTAGCTGCCGGCCTCCTCTCTCCGGAAAATGTATTCCAAACGAAAACCGACCGTTCGACAATAACCTGGGCAAAGCTATGAGAGAAAAAGACTCATTTGTAAAATTCCAACTCAGAAGATTGTCTTCAGGTTTTTGTTGGTCAGTTTTTGGAATCGGTGCTTTGGCACTTACTTCAACTTATTTCCCTCTTTTGAATGTTTTCGTCAAAGATTCTGAAAAAAGAACAACAATGGCTCGTAAGGCCATCTCGAGCAGTTTCAGACTGTTCGTAACTTGCGTTAGAACACTCAAAATTGCAGATATCGATACCGAAAACATCAAAAAACTTCGGGAGGAGAAAGGCTGCATTATTATTGCTAACCACCCGACCCTTTTAGATTATGTTTTTATTGCCTCTGAGCTGCCGGAGGTTGACTGTTTAGTCAAGGCTCAGCTTACAAAAAACTTCTTTCTAAAAGGAGTTGTTAGGGCAGCCGACTACCTACTAAATAACGCCTCTGAAGAAATTCTTGAGGACTGCAGAGAAAGACTGAAAAAAGGACACAGTATCCTTATCTTTCCGGAAGGCACGAGAACCGTCCCGGGTCAGCCCATGAAGTTAAAAAGAGGAGTTGCGCATATAGCCTTGCGTTGTAACGCTCCTATCCAAGCTATTGGGATTAAATGCACTGAAAAATGGCTTGATAAGTCAAGCGAATGGTATCAGATACCTGAAGCCCGCCCCTCCGTCCGGCTTGAACTCATTGAAAAAATAGACCCGGAACGTTTTATTAAACCTCAGGAAGAAGGTTTCTCGTTAGCCAGCAGACGTTTGACAAGAAAGATTGGTGATGAATTAAGACCTTTTACAAAACTATCAACTGACTATTAATTATTGGCATAAAAATGGAAATTGAACAATTAAAAAACGAAGTTAAAGAGGTCATTATTGACTCTCTTAATCTCGAGGATTTAACACCGGCAGACATCGATTCAGATGCTCCTCTTTTTGGCGAAGGCCTAGGGCTTGATTCTATCGATGCTCTGGAATTGGGAATTGCGGTTAAAAACCATTTCAAAATCCAGCTAACCGAACCTACAGATGACATCAAACAGCACTTTGCCTCTGTAACTAAACTTGCCGAATTTATTAAAAAACAACAGGAAAAATAATGAAAAACCAAGAAGAACTCTTCTTAGAAGTAAGAAACTCAATGGCTGAGCTGTTTGAGTTAAATCCGGAGGATATCAAGCCGGACAGCCGCTTAGTCGAGGATCTAGACCTCGATAGTATCGATGCCGTAGATATGATTGTCAGTCTCCAAAAGAAGACCGGGAAACGAATTAAACCTGAAGAATTCCAGGCTGTCAAAACTGTCCAAGACGTTGTTGACGTCCTGGAACGTTTAATGGCTGAGCAACAGAAAGAGCAAAAATAACTGCAAATGTGGAAAAATCGATTGTTGTTCTGTGCCAGGGCTGTCACTTCCATCGTCGTCACTTTGTTTCCGTTGTTGGTTTTGTTTCTGGCCCGGCATAACGACTTTCGATTCTTCTTCGGAATTGCCCTGCTTTTTTTCTTGATGCAATGTGTTTTTGCCTTAAGGAATAAAGGAGCAGTTAACTTTTCTCTTTTTCCCGGTCTGATAGGCCTTGCCTTAGGCGTGTTAAGTTTAATTTTAGACAAGGTGCAAGTTTTTCTCTGGTATCCGGTATTCGTAAATCTTGCCCTTTTGTCTATATTCGGTTTTTCCTTGGTTAATGGTCCTTCTGCAATTGAACGGATAGCCAGGCTAATGACAAAGGATCTTCCGGCCAAAGCAATTCCGTATCTAAAAAAAGTCACAAAAATTTGGTGTTTCTTCTTTATTTTTAACGGGTTAATCGCAGCCTGGACGGCTTCGCAAGATAACCTCGTTTTATGGTCTCTTTGGAACGGCTGCTTTTCTTACATTTGCATAGGTGCCCTCCTTCTTGGAGAATGGGTTTATCGAAAATTGGTGTTAAATGTCTGAAGTTTTAACGTTTAATAATTGGCTTTCAGGGCCTCCTGAAGATTTCGTAACTATCAACCCGAAACGAACCCGTAAAGAGTTAAGTCTGGATGTCCGTAGGGTATACAAGCATTTTTCTGAGGTTTCCGGAGCCAGAATCCTGATTACGACGGAAAGCAACTATAGTTTTTTATGCCTTTTCATGGGCATTGTTCTTTCGGGTAATGTTCCGGTTCTTATTCCCCAAAATGCCATTCTCGAAAAGGAAAGACATGCCTTGGCAGAATTATGCGTAAGGGAAGAAGACCTGCGTGAGATTCTGACTGATAGCTCTTCTGAAACTCCAACTCAGTCCGATTTTAGAAACAGCATTGTTGAACTGTTTACTTCAGGTTCAAGCGGTGCTCCGAAAAAAATTACCAAAACCATAGGCCAACTTGATTTAGAAGCCGCTCAAACGACTCGTTTACTTCCGAAGTCAGAAGTTCAAGCGGTCGCTTCTACAGCAGATTCCGAACATCAATATGGTCTTACATTCAATATATGGCTTGCCATGTCTCACGGGTTAGCTATTTATGACAAGAGAATAAAAGTACCCGAAGATTGTTCAAAGATTAAGGTTAATTCTTTTTTTATTTCCACTCCCTCATTTCTTTCGAATCTGGATCCGGCCCTTCTTCCACCCCCTGTAAAAAGAGTGGTTTCAGCCGGCGCTCCTCTCACGCAAAAGGCCGCCTCCCTAGTGAAGACTTGGCTAGGATGCGAGATTACGGAAATTTATGGAAGTACAGAGGCCGGCGTCATTGCTTATCGATTTACTCACGATGGAAAACTGAGTTCTTTGTGGACTCTTTTCTCGGATCTCTCTATCGTTGGGATCCGTTTGGTTTCAACCGGTCGTGTCTTGCCTTCTCTTATTCTTGAGGACGAATATGACTTTCATACCCCTCGGCAATTTCTATTAAAAGGAAGAAAAGACAATATTCTGAAAATCGGAGAAGAAAGAATAAATCTGACTAATGTTGAAAAAACAATCACTCAGTTTTATTCCATGCCCTGTAAAGTAGTTCCTTTGGAAAGGGATGGTAGAACATTCTTAGGTGCCGTATTGCTTGACCCAATAGTCAAAGAGGTCACAAGACTTCCTGCAGCTAAAATCTTGTCTCTAAGAAATGAGTTGAAAGATAAGATTCCTCTTTTAGCTTTGCCTCGTTTCTGGCGCATTACACCATCATGGCCTCAAAATAATCAAGGGAAAATTTTGATACGAGAACTCAGGAGATTTTTTGATGAATAGCCTTATCCCGGCAGATGTCGCTGTTATAGAAAAAACTGAGAATTCAATTGTCTTGGAATTTGTTCTTGCCCCTACTCTTCTTTGGTTTAAGGGACATTTTCCCGTTCAGCCGATCTTGCCTGGTGTTGCTCAACTAGATTGGGTCACTCGGTTTGCTCGGGCTTACGGACTTTGCGAACGAACAGTGAAGAACATTCGCCAAATTAAATTTACCGTCCCAATGATCCCTCGGGATTTAATCCGCCTTCATTTATCTTTTGATGAAAAATATTTATCCTTCACTTATAAATCTTTTAAGAACAATGAATGGATAACTGTCAGTCAAGGAAAAGTCTCTTAATGCCCTCGAACGCAGTAAAATTTTGCGCCGTTGTCCCATGCTATGGGCATTCAAGAGTGCTTGCGAACGTTCTTGCAAGAATTCAGCCCTTTATTAAAGTTTGTGTTGTTGTAGATGATGGAAGTCCAAGCGCCGAAGCTGAAGAAATCAAATCAGCGGTCAGGAGCTTTCCGAACGTTACACTAGTCACACTGGAGAAAAATAAAGGAAAAGGAGGGGCTGTTATCGCAGGCTTGCATAAGGCCGCAGAGCTCGGCTTTACCCACGCAGCCCAAATCGATGCTGACGGTCAACATGCCATAGAAGACCTTCCCTCTTTTTTGGGCAAGTCCGAAAGCCATCCTGAGGATTGTGTATGCGGCTACCCTATTTATGATCAATCGGTCCCAAAGAGCCGAGAACTTGGACGAAAAATTACTGACTTTTGGGTAGCTGTCGAAACGCTGTCTTTCTCTCTAAAGGACAGTATGTGCGGGTTTCGCATATATCCCATCCGTAAAACCTTAGAAGTTGCGCAATCTTCCAAAATCGGGATGGGAATGGATTTCGATACCGACATCCTAGTTCGTCTCTACTGGTCAGGGATGGAAATGATCTTTCTGCCCGTCCGTGTTACGTATCCGCAGGACGGAGTAAGCAACTTCAAAGTTCTTAGAGATAACTGGCTAATCAGTAAGATGCACACCAGGTTATTTTTCGAGTCTCTTACGCACGTTAGAAGTAATCTTGCTCGCCGCTCGGAGAAGAGTCCTTCTCTTCACTGGGCGAAAATTCAAGAAAGAAAAGGAGTCCTGGGAGTCAATTTTCTCCTGGCTGTCTATAAATTAGGTGGAAGGCAGATTTTTCGACTCTTTTGTGCCCCTGTGGTTACCTGCTTTTGGGCATTTGGCAAAAATCAAAGAAAAGCAAGCCAAGATTTTCAACAACGAGTCTTCGATTATTCTCATCCGTCGCATCAGAAAAAGCCCTTTTCTTCTTTAAATCACTTTTTGTCTTTCGCAGATGCCCTGCTCGACAAGATCATTGTGTGGACAGAAGGAGCCAAGCTGAACACTCCTGTGAAGTTTGCAGATGAGGATACCGTCAACAACCTGCTCACTCATCAAAAACGCGAAGGCCGTTTATTATTAGTTTCTCACTTGGGATCTGTAGAAGCTATGCGTGCAATAGGAGAGATTGATTATCATGAAAAAATCTACATCTTGTTGTTTGATAAAAACGCTAAAAACTTTAAAAATTTTATGAAAAAAAGTGCTCCGAAAAGTCAATTAAATATGATAGAAATCGATGAGATTGACTTGAGCACCATTATTTCCTTAAAAGAGAAAATAGAAGACGGGGCCTGGATTGCAATCGCTGCCGACAGAATCCCTTTAGGTTTGAAAGAAAGCGATGATAAGCGCGTAATAGAAGAGACCTTCTTAGGAAGGAAAGCTCTTTTCCCCATCGGTCCCTACGTGCTTGCCTCTCTTCTTGGATGTCCCGTATACACAATGTTTGCCGTTAAAGACAAAGATAGTATTCTCATCTCGGCCCATCGCTTAACCGATAAAGTTAGCCTTCCAAGAAAAGATAGAATCAATGCCGTCCATCAGTATTCTTCTATGTATGTTAAAGAATTAGAAGAAAAGGCAGTCTCTTATCCGCTTCAATGGTTTAATTTCTATGATTTTTGGGATCTGCACAATGACAATAAACAAAACCCAAATTAGTCTTAAAAAAGAAATAATTATTAACCCATCCTTCCATGAAGTAGATCCGATGGGAGTGGTTTGGCACGGGAATTACTTAAAATTTTTTGAAAAGGCCAGAGAAGCCCTTTTTAAAGATCTTCACTTTGGCTATACCGAAATGAAGCAAAGCGGATATGTCTGGCCGATTATCGAAGTCAAAATCAAATACCGGCGACCGGCCGTGCTGGAAAGCTCTCTTCTGGTATCGGCAGAAATCGTCGAATACGAAAACGAAATAAAAATTGAATACCTCATCAGAGACCAGGAGACAAATAAGATCCTCACCACAGGAATGTCGCGGCAAATGGCCTTTGACTTAAAGAAAAAGCAAGGCTGCTTGACAAGTCCTAAGGTTTTATTTGAAGTATTAGGAAAGGAAAGTCCTTATGCTTAAAAAATTTATTGCGGCCATTGGCCTTACGATGAGTTCTCTGGTTTTTGCCTCAAATTTGCTCCCTCCATACGTCATGGATGCCTTTGAGCATTTGCGTCAAGGTTCTGCGGATTTTTTTCAGACGAAAACCCTTTCTCAAGGACTGATTCTCAAATCCTCCGGCCATCTCTCTTTATCGGACTCCAAAGGATTGGCTTGGATTCAGACCAAGCCTTTCCTTCAAAAGACTTTAATTACTGACAAGTCTGTCCTTCTACAAACTCAATCTGAAGAGCCCAGAGAAATCACTGCTTCTGAGAATCCGGAGGTTTATAAGATGGTTTCGACGCTGAAATCACTTTTTGAGGGTAATCAGGCCAATTTGGAGAAAAACTTTTCCGTGACGGTCTCGGGAAACTCACAGATTTGGAAAATGACTTTAATTCCCAAAATTGAGCCTTTATCGAAAATAGTCAAAGAGATTTCCGTTGATGGAGGAAAACAATTAAAAGATATTCAAATTGAAGAAATTTCAGGAGCCAAGACACTGATTACATTCGGAACCGTAACCCCGATAGGTAAAAATGAACGAGAAGACTTCAACCTTGCAAAGCCAGTTCCATAAACGGAAATTTGTTGCTTTATTGTGGTTAGCGCTTTCGCTTGTTGCCTTCATTTATACAGCCCTGTGTGTACACGATCGAAATCTTTCTTCAAATATTTTCGATCTGCTCCCGCAGCAGGAGAATTCCACCGAGCTCAAACAAATTCACTCTGCCCTGCAAGACTCACTTGCGAGGACGGTTATTTTTGCGGTTAAAGATAATAAAGACTTCACGCTCTCTTTAGATAATTTCTTAAAATCAAGTCCTGTTGTTGAATCCGTCTCCTCCTCCGTGACAGAACAAGAGAAGGCAGATTTTCTTAGCTTCTTTATCAAGCACAGGCTAGCCTTCTTATCTGCTCCCGATAAAAAATTCTATTTAACCGCTTCTGCAGACCAGATTAGTCAAAGAATCCTCAGCGAACTATTCTCTGCGTTTGCCGCGCCATCCTTAAAAGAGCTGACTGAAGACCCTTTTCTTCTTACTAGAGCAGCCGCTAAAAATAATCCGTCCTCAAAGCTCACTCCGCAAGAAGGCTTTCTAACTTCTGTTGACTCACAAAACGTTCCTTGGGCCGTTCTGAATGTCCGCTTGAAATCCTCATTAAGCGAAAAAGAAATTAGCCGATGGATCTCATCCATTAACGAATTAATTAAAGAAAAACAGAGCGTTGACCCGAATCTTGAGGTTTGTTTTCTCGGGAGTATCTTTCATCAAGAGGAAGCTAAAAATACTGCTAAGACAGACGTTCAAACCTTAAGCATTGTATCCGTCCTTCTTCTCTCGGCCCTCTTTTTGTTTGTTTTCAGAACACTCAAACCTATCCTCTTGTGCCTGCTTTCAGTTGGTATCGGCACGATTTTCGGACTAGCTGCAACCTTTACTTTCTTTGAGTCGGTACACGCCATAACTTTAGTCATGTGCATAAGCTTAATCGGAATTTCTACCGATTACACAACTCACTACCTCCTAGCCAGACAAAACGCCTCTGCAAAAGAATCTCCTTTATCAATCTTAAAAAAATTAAAGAAGCCTCTCTTACAGGCATTGATAACCACAGTTCTTGCTTACGGATTAATGGTAATTTCTCCGTTTAGCAGTCTCCGCCAGTTAGGTGTATTTGCTGTCTTCGGACTGATTGGTTCATTTTTAACAGTTTGGCTCTGGTTTCCGCTCTTCTCTATAAAGCCGGCAGCCAATTCGAAAACTTCTGAAGCTACTAACTCATTTTTCTTGTTTTGCTCTTCCAGCAATTCCATTAAAGCCTTCGTCGGGATTGTGTTCATCTTCTTATTGGCTCTAGGTTTACCAAAATTATCAGTTGATGATGATTTAATCAGACTTTATCAAAGCTCCCAATTTTTATCTGAGTCGGAAAACAAAATTAAAGAGCTCACCGGAGCGAACTTCTCACAAAAAGGAATTGTTGTAACCGCCCCATCCGAAGATGCACTTATACAACAAATTGAAAAAGCGGCCTTGGTGATTAATGAGAGCAAACTTTCTCGCCGTCAATTCATCTACCCGGCTCTCCTCTCTTTAGAAAGCCAGCTTCAGGTTAGAGATCGGCTGGAGAAGCTTTTTCCTGAAGTAGCTCAAAAACTTCAGGACACAGGAGTTGAGTTATCTCAATTTCCACTTCCCGATACCCTCGATGCAAAAGGCTGGCTCAATTCTCATTTAGGACAAGTATGGAAGCCGTTCCTCTTAAGTTTAAAAAATGAACAGACGTTTTATATTCCTATAGAGACATCTAAGGAAAGGTTACAAACTATATGCTCCAAGCTCTCGTCTTGTTTTCCAATCACTCAAAGAGAGGATATTCAGACATGGCTAGGAACCCAAAGGATGGTCCTCTCTTGGTTTATCTGCTTTTTAGTTTTTGGATTTATGGCTCTGTTTTGGTACTTCTTTGGGTGGAAAAAATCCATTATCCAAACGGGAATAATTGTTTTATCAGGAGCTGCGGCCCTCGCAACTTTGGGATTGACAGGAATGCCCTTCAATCTCTTCTCCGTTTTTGCCTTAATTCTTATTTTAGGAATTGGGGCCGACTATCAGATTTTTTCGGCTAACAGAGAAAGAGTGAATCGATCCACCTACTTAGCCATTTCTGTATCTGCAGCTACTACATTAATATCTTTAGGCGTTTTAGTACTCAGTAAAACAGAAGCAATCAAAAACTTTGGTTTAATTGTTTGTGTAGGAATTGCAACCTCATACTTAATGGTCTTATTGTCTGCGCAACATAGACTGAATGGTAAAAATAATGAATAAAAAATATCTTTTGTCTTGTGCTTTTCTATTGCTTCCTTTTTTATTTTCTGCCGGATGCTCGACGACCAATAATTCTTTGGAGCTTCAGCATCGCTTAACAAAGGACATCTCCTCAGCGCTTCCTTCGGCAACTTGTTCTACGGACTTTCTAAAGCATTCTTTATTAAAGTTCAAATGGGGACAAGAAAAAGGAACATTAATGGTGGTAGAAAAATGCTCAAACGGAATTCTTACTTTAGATGGCTTGATGCCTACCGGATTAGAACTTTTCCAAATAATCTACAACGGCCAAAAAGTACAGTACCAAGAAAAAGTCCCGATGGTGCATTCTTTACCCATCATGGAAATTCTCTTTGACTCCATCGCTGTAAGGATTCAGCCGAAAGTGTTGGAGAGCAGCCTTCCTAAACATTGGACGGTCAAAGAAGATAAAAACGAAATGGTTATCTTTGACAGTGACAAAAATCCGATTGAGACATTTAATTGGCCTAAAGGAAGAAAAGGAGAAATCGTCAGGATTTCCAATCATTCTTTTTCATATGAAATTGAAATACAAGACCTGCCTATTAATTAACTTGAAAGTTCTTGATAGTTCAATGTAACCTTAGGCTCTCGAATAATTTCCTATCTCTTTAGAAGTTATTTTTAATGATTTTTATAAATTACTACTCCTCTGTAAATGCCCTTGGAAACTCAATTCCAGACATTTTGAAAAATTTGTCTGATAATCACGCCCCGGGGATGAGAGAAAGCACCCATTGGTTAGGAAGCAATAAGAATGCTTTTTATGGGAATGTTCTTGGAGAACTTCCTGTCATTGCCGATGAATTTAAGCGTCACAATTCCAGAAATAACCGCCTTATTCTTGCGGCCTTACTACATGACTCTGACAAGTTTCATTCTCTAGTTGGTAAGTTCTCTAAAAATCGGGTTGCTGTCATTATGGGAACCAGTACCTCCGGTTCCAACGAAGCAAACGAATATGTAAATGCCGTCATTTCAAAGCAGCAGACGCCTTCAGATTTCCAAGGTTAGGCACAAGAATTAGGAGATCCTTCAAGATTTCTTTCGGCGTATTTGGGACTCTCGGGACCGGCCTACACGATCAGCACAGCCTGTACTTCCAGCGCACGTTCTATTATTTCCGGAGCTCGATTAATACAATCGGGAATGGCAGACGCTGCTATTGTAGGAGGGGCTGACAGCTTAGCCAAACTTCCGATTCATGGATTTACTTCTCTGGAAGTAATGTCGCGCCAAAAATGCCGTCCTTTCTCATCAAAACGTGCGGGAATCACTATCGGAGAAGGGGCGGGAGTTCTCGTTCTTTCAAAAGAGCCCTCCAACCTTGTATTGGCCGGATGGGGAGAGACTTCCGACGCCTATCACATTTCATCTCCTCACCCTCAGGGAGCCGGGATAGAAACAGCTATGCGAGAAGCCTTAGCAATGGCTCAGCTGCAAACTTCTGACATTGCGTACGTGAATCTTCATGGGACGGCCACAAGGTTAAATGACTCTGCAGAAGGAGCTGCGGTTAGAAATCTTTTTGGTTCTGTTCGGTGCAGTTCTACAAAAAACCTTACCGGTCACACTTTGGGAGCTGCCGGAATTACTGAAGCAGCCCTACTTTGTGCGCTTTTAGACAACCCTCAAACAGTGTTGCCTTCGCAATTTGAGGATAAAAGCGAAATGGACGAAGCCTTCAGCGGACTCGGCCTTCTTCAAAATCCAACTAAGCTCCGAGGCCATTACATGATGTCCAACAATATCGCTTTCGGAGGAAACAATACTTCTCTAATATTGGGCCATTATGACGGAAAATGAACTTGATAATTGGCTTCCTCATCGTCTCCCCATGAGATTTATCGATGAGCTCGTGGAAATAGACGAAGAGCATGCGGAGTGCCGCTGCGATTGTAAAAAAGCAGAAAGACTCGAACTTTTCAGAGACGAGAATGGAATTATTCCCAATGTTTTTCTTATCGAAATGATGGCTCAAGCAATAGGAGTGTGGGCCGGCTACTATAGAAAAAACGACATGCAACTATCCGATGTTGGATTTTTGTTAAGTGTTAGAGGTGCCGAACTTCTCGTCGATAAAACGCCGGCGAATGAAGTTCTGACCATCAAAATCCAAAAGATTATTCAAGATAAAAATCTTGCTTCCTTTGACGGTTCTGTCCTCTCTGAAAAAGGCGAAACCTTGGCCCATGGGAAAATCACTGTATACCAACCCACAAAAATTGAATACGATAAGCTGTTCAGTAACTAAATTTATATCCGAAAATGACTAAGAAAAAAAGAATACTGATTACCGGGTCGACGGGAGGAATTGGGAGTGCAATTGCAGGGGAACTAGCTAATAATCCGGACTATGAATTAGTTCTTCATTTCAACTCTTCTCAAGAAAAAGCTCGACAACTCCAAGAAAAATTTGCTTCTATGGGCTGCCCTGCTTCTACTCTTGGATTCAACGTCGGTGATCGTGAGGCCGCAAAAAAAGCTCTGGAAAAAGATATTGAAGAAAATGGAGCTTATTGGGGAATCATTCACAGTGCCGGAACAAAAAAGGATGCCGCCTTCCCTGCCCTTGAAAATGAAGATTGGGACAATGTCATCAACACCGATCTGAACAGTTTCTACAATGTCATCCATCCCTGTGTAATGCCGATGATTCGCCTGAGAAACGGAGGCCGCATTGTTGTTATTAGTTCAGTATCAGGCGTAACAGGTAATCGCGGACAAGTTAACTATAGTGCTGCGAAGGCCGGTCTGATTGGAGCAAGCAAAGCCCTTGCAGTTGAGTTAGCCTCAAGAAAAATTACGGTAAATTGCGTAGCACCTGGGTTGATTGATACAGATATGATCGACATGGATCCGCGGGCTATTGAACATGCCATGAAGCTTATTCCTATGCAGCGGATGGGGAAACCGGAAGAAGTTGCAGGCCTTGTCTCTTATCTTTTGAGCAACTCCGCAGCTTATGTCACAAGACAAGTCATCAGTGTTAATGGAGGAATGATCTAATGGCTAGACGGGTTGTTGTTACCGGTGCTGGCGGTATTACTGCATTCGGAGAAGACTGGAACACCATAAAAGAACGGTTTCTTGAGGGAAAAAATGCCGTCAAATATATGGAGGAGTGGGAGTACTTTAAAGGTTTAAATACAAAGCTTGCTGTTCCAATCGAAAACTTTGAACTTCCGGCCCATTACACCCGAAAAAAGATTCGTTCAATGGGACGAGTTTCTTTGTTAGCCACTCGCGCAACCGAAAAAGCCCTGGAAAATGCAGGCTTACTCGGCAATGAAGTTATTACCAACGGACAAACAGGAATTGCTTTTGGTTCATGTTTTGGCAGTACCCAACCGGTAGTGGCTTACGCAAAAATGCTTGACGGAGGAGATACATCCCGCATCTCAGGAACTACCTATGTCCAGCTTATGCCGCATACCACCGCAGTAAACGCCGGTCTGTTCTTCGGTGTAACCGGCAGAGTGATTCCTACCTCCAGCGCTTGTACATCCGGGAGCCAAGCTATTGGATATGCCTATGAAGCCATTAAATTCGGAATGCAGGATCTAATGATCGCCGGCGGAGCGGAAGAGCTCTGCCCGTCCATGGCTGCATCCTTTGACACTTTATTTGCCACCAGCACCTTGAATGAAAAACCTGAAGAAACTCCAAAGCCCTTTGATAAAAACCGCGATGGATTAGTTGTCGGTGAGGGAGCCGGTGCACTCATTCTTGAAGAGCTTGAACATGCAAAAAACAGAGGAGCGAATATTCTTGCTGAAGTAGTTGGCTTTGCTTCCAACTGTGACGCCACCCATATCACTCAGCCGAAGAAAGAAACAATTCAAATTTGTATTGCCAACGCTTTGAAGAATGCTCAACTTAAAGCTGAAGAAATTGGCTACATTTCTGCCCATGGCACCTCTACGTCCAGAGGAGATATTGCCGAATCATTAGCCACTGAAGCAATTTTTGGCGCTGGGACTCCCATTTCTTCTATAAAGAGTTATCTGGGTCATACGTTGGGTGCTTGCGGTGCGTTAGAAGCATGGTTTGCTATTCAAATGATGAATGAAGGTTGGTTCGCCCACACTGCCAATCTGAAAGAACCAGATGAAAATTGCGGCAAGCTTGACTACATCATGAATGAGCCGCGCCGTTTGGACACTGATTACATAATGAGCAACAATTTTGCCTTCGGAGGAGTTAACACTTCCCTCATTTTCAAACGCTTTTATGCCTAAGGCTCTTCACTTTTATTAAGGTTCTTGCCCTTTTCGGACATTGTTTACATACTAAGGGTTTTCTCTTATTTATGATTTAAGTAATCCTTTTTCATAAATAAGAAGAACCTTTAGGTATTGCGAATGAAAGATGTCCGCCCTTTTCTGAACAAACTTATTAGTTTCACTTTTCTATTTTTTACGCTGGCGGGCTGTTCGGTCAATCCGCCGAACGAAGCAAAATTGCCTTACTCGGGAACTTCCTTTGCCGATTATCAAAAACAGTGCAAAGAGTTTATTTCCCAAAACCGCCACTTTGTATTGAAAGATAAGCAATTTGAACTGACTGCTAATGCTCCTTTTGAATTTAAGCCATTGAAAAGTAATGAGGAAGCAATCCTGTTTGTTCATGGTCTCGGAGATTCGCCATGGACTTTTAGAGATATCGGCCGAGAATTGGCACGCAACGGATATTTAGTCAGAGCCATCCTTCTTCCGGGAAATGGAACCAAGCCTGCCGATATGCTGGACACTGATTATGAGGATTGGAGGAAAACGGTTGAGGCACAATTAAATCTTCTTTCCAAATCTTCAAAAAAAGTATGGTTAGGCGGTTTTTCTACCGGTTGTAATTTAGTAACAAAATTAGCTTTCGAACGGCCGGAAGTTAAAGGTTTGGTGTTATTTTCTCCGGCTTTCGAGATTCAAACGGAGATGATTGCTTTCATCCCTCTCATTAACTTATTCACAGACTGGTATAAAGAACCTGACAACGATACTCAAGGCGTGGCGCCATTCCGTTATGAAACTGTTCCGTTAGAAGCAATAGAAGCTTTTCGTCAATCCATGGTCAACGTCCAGGAATCAATGAAAGATAAAACCTATTCGAAGCCGGTTATTGTCATGATGACGGAACACGACTCTGTAATTAACGCCAAGGAACTTATTCATATTCTTCCCAAAGTATTTACTAATCCAAAGAGCCGCTTCATTTGGTACGGTACTGAAGGAGACGGGAGCGATCCGAGAATTATTTATAAAAGCGACTACATTCCTGAGGAAAGAATTGCAAGCTTCTCGCATATGTCCTTGGCCTACTCCCCCAAAAATCCTTGGTACGGTAGACACGGAAAGTCCAGAGTATGCAGAGATGACCTTTCCGATAAGGAAATAGCGAAGTGTGAAAAAGCCAAGAATGTCTGGTATTCGACCTGGGAAAGCGCACCGGACGGCAAAATTACAGCTAGATTGATGTACAACCCTTACTTTAATTGGCAGAAGGGAGTTATCTTAAGTGTGATGAGAGAAGGAAAATAACTTAGTCGTCATAAGGTTTTTCGGCTCATCGCTTCCAATTAGCAAAAGAGCCTTCAGAAAAATTTGGCATCCTTATCGAGGCACCGAGAAAGGATGCCAATTTATTTTCTGGGTTAATTAGAACATAAGCGCAGACTTATCGGCGCCTCCTCCCATAAAGGATCCTTCTCTAAGCTCTGATTTCACATCAACAGCACTTCCGGATGAATTAACCGAAGCTTCTTGTTCTTCACTCTGATAATTTGATTGTAGGAGCTGGACAAATTTCTGAGCCTCTAAACCATTCTTTTACCAAGCTCATTGAAAATCGTATAAAGGAAACTTCTTCCATTAATTTTCTTGTTGTGATCTCTAATTTTGGAAAAAGGCTGGTCTGAAAAGTAAGACCACTTGATAAGATCTTCCTTTATATTTTGGTCTTTCAATTAGGATTGCCGTGCTTCCAAAACCCACTTCCTTTCAGACACTTCTTGCAGCAACCGTTGGAGCTTTTTTATTTTCTGTCGCCTGTTGTCCAGCCCATGCCTCTCCTTCAGACTGCAAACCGGTTTATTCCGATTCTTTTGGAACAATTTTCGTCGAAGGTTCTCCATTCTCAATCGGAAAGTCTTCATGCAATACCAAAGGAGTCCTTCATGTGGATGTATTTGGAAACGTCTATTGCGGTGATTCTCCTTTTTCAATTGGACAGCTTAAACAACCTCCTTCCGGGAAAGGGCCCATTTGTCGAGGAGTTTTCGGCGACTTTTACGTAAAAGATCAACCGTTCAAAATCAACTTATCAGACGTGATTAAGTTAACCGATTAGCTATTATCCGGTTTACAAGATTTAAAAAAGTTTTTATTAATTGGATGGAAATGAACTGACGTCAACTATGATAGAACTGCAGTCAAAGACTAACTGAATTAAGATGCTTCACTATGTTCTCAAAATCCTTGATGTCCAAAATAGCTTCTCTGACAGTCGGTCTCCTTCTATCCTCCATACCGCTGGAGTCCTCCTATGCTTCCTCTCAATTCTGCAGACTCATTTATGCAAACCTCTGGGGTGAAGTTTGGACAGAACATCCAAGTGAATTCATCGGAACCATCTCAAAAGAATGTCAAGGCTACCTCAGCATAGATACTTTCGGAAATGTCTATTGCGGAAACTTTATGATTAAGATCGGAGAGACAGGGAAATTTTCACCTGCCGAAGGTCGGATCTGCAAAGAATATGCCGGTGGCTTTTTTATCATTGACCCGGATTTTTCCTTTGAAGTTAACCTGTCCAATGTCATCGAAATGAAATAGTAATCTTGAAAATAAAAGGTTTCTCAGCGGTCTCTCCGCTAATGGTGCTGTAC
This sequence comes from Turicimonas sp. TL08, assembly GCF_054660695.1. NCBI lineage: Bacteria > Pseudomonadati > Pseudomonadota > Betaproteobacteria > Burkholderiales > Sutterellaceae > Turicimonas > Turicimonas sp. TL08. The sequence continues at coordinate 15,548 of NZ_BAAGDP010000017.1, read as the reverse complement.
CATAAAGAGAGGTCGATCAATCATTAAGGAGCTCTGGATAAAAGCATCCACTTATTCTTCATCCTCGAAGAAACGTGATTACCAAGGCACCTGATCAAGAGAAGAGTCCTCGGTTTTGATGCCGACTATGTTCTCTAAAATGATCTGTCTGCCGTTCTCAAGCACCAGTTTCCGCTCAGTCTCATCTATTTTTTTTATGCGGGACGTTACTCTGCTGACTCTTCCCCCGGATTTGTGTGAGTCCGGTTCAAAAATAATTAGATCCACCGCATCGTCAAATTCGATGGCATCCCTCAGGGTCTGATTTATTCTTTCTATTTCCTGGTCGTCCAGAAGAGGTTTTTCTGCGACAAAGCGTGAGGCTTCTTTAACAGCCTCTTCATAACCCGTCAAAGCCGCAAACGGTGCGAATTGTGCTGCCCTTGCCTGCCGAGACATTTTTGGAAAGCGCGAAACCGGACGCTCAAGGTCAATAATGTCACTATAGTCTTTGATCATGCTTTGTGTCCGCCGATCTGATTGTTGCGCAGAATGCCGGTCGCGCCTTCTTCCAAGTTCATTCCTTTGACAATAGCATTCTTTCCAAATTTGTCTCGTAAAGCTAATATTGCCTCGTTCATCTTTCTCTCCTTCGCTGCCCTCTTATCGTCTTGATGGTCGAAGAGTTCTGCCATTTCCGTGCCGTCGAACAAATCTAACTGAGCCGTATCCTCCGACTCCTCACAAACCGATTTCTTAGGACATACCGCCGCAGACATCGTTATTCTGCGAATCAAAAGACTAGGATTCACAATATGTTTGAAAAGCTTCTCCATTTCTTTTCTGATTTCCGAAGAAGATGAGGTTGCTCGGGAAAGAGATACTGTTCCATGGGCCGGCTTGGGCACTTTCCGGCCGTAAGAATCTACTTTAATTGGGCCTTGATATCCGCTGCCTTTTTCGGCTTCATTCAAATTCTCTACATCGTAACCGATCGTCAAAACTATTTTTGTGGCTACATAATCTTTGGAAAAAAGATCTAAACCTAAAGCATCTGCCATTTCTTTGGTTACTAACAAGGCCTTTTCAAAAGAATATGGCTCCTGAAGAACCTGACCTGAACCAATACTTTTTCCATCGGGTTCAAATGACTTAATGTCCTTCATTGCGCAAGACTCTAGTCCCCATGCGTGGTCAATTAGAAGTTCTGCATTCACTCCGAACAATTCAAACAAATTTTTCTCGTTTTTAATAGAAAACCGAGCAACATCTCCCATTGTCCTTAAACCAATTTTCTCAAGAGAATCCGCATAACCTTTTCCGACTCTCCAGAAATCCGTGATTGGCTCATGGCTCCAAAGATTACGTCTGTAGGTCGTCTCATTCAATTCTGCAATCCGAACACCATCCTTATCCGGTTCACATTTTTTTGCCTCAATATCCATGGCCACTTTGGCCAAATACAAATTCGGCCCAATGCCGGCGGTAGCAGTAATTCCGGTCTTTTTTAATACTCGTCTAATTAATTCACGAGTCAAATTATGGGCCGTTGTCTTATAGGTTTCCAGATAAGGCGTGATGTCGATAAAAACTTCATCAATTGAATAAACGTGAATATCTTCGGGTGCAATAAGTTCCAGGTAGGTTTCGTAGATCTTCACGCTGGTGGCCATGTAGTGAAACATCTGCGGAGGAGCGATAACGAAATCCAATTTACTCTTCTCATTTGCTTCATACTCTTTTTTATCAAAAGCCGTGCTTTCAAATTCGGAAAAACCAGCTTTGCATTTTCGTGCCTTGTTGATTTCTTCGACCTTTTTCTGAACCTCGAATAAACGTGGTCTTCCGGGAATCCCAAAAGCTTTCAAGGCCGGAGAAACGGCTAAGCAGATTGTTTTTGAAGTTCTGGAAGGATCTGCTACAACCAAAAAACTCGTCAATGGATCTAAATTTCTTTCATAGCACTCGACCGATGCATAAAAAGACTTAAGGTCTATAGCGACATAAGTTCTCTGGCTTTCTTTCATTTCGCAGGCTCTCTTAACTTGTCCGAAAAAATATGCTCTAAATTTTAGACGTAACCACAAAGTGCAGGAAAAATACAGCAATCGGCGGAAAAACCGTCTTCTATATTTCTGAGGTTTAGAAGGAAATTCTTTAATCTTTGCGACAAAACAACAAAGTAAAAAGAAGCTTTGACCTCAAGAAGAATCTCGAAACTAACAATATATAGACCTTGAGCGGCAAGCCTTTGAAAGAACAGAACTTCTAAGGAAATATCCAACAATTGTCCTTTTTATTTGTTCGTATATACCGTATTTATGTGATTTTATTTCAGATTTGTACGTAATAAACTTTAAAAAAATATACAAATATTCACGTTTCGCATTCGTGACCACTTAGACGAATGAGAAATTATTTCCACATAGAGGAGGACTACGATGTTCACAAAGGCACTTATTGCCGCTTCTTTATCTCTTGTTTTCGGTGCAGCTTACGCTGCTCAACCTAATGTTGCTGTTTATGCAACAGGCGGTACTATTGCCGGTCAATCCAAAGCTGCAGATCAGACAAACTATTCCGCTGCTAAGGTAGGCGTCAATGCTTTAGTCCAGGCTGTTCCTGAATTAGCTAACATCGCCAACGTTTCAAGCGAACAAGTTGCTCAAATCGGCTCTCAAGATATGAGCGATGAAGTTTGGCTGACATTGGCCAAGAAAATTAATGCAGAATGCGGTAAGAAAGACGGTTTCGTAATCACCCATGGAACTGACACCATGGAAGAAACTGCCTACTTCCTTCAGCTGACAGCTAAATGCGATAAGCCTATCGTTCTCGTCGGCGCAATGCGTCCGTCAAACGCTCTCTCTGCTGACGGTCCTGCCAACTTGTACAACGCCGTAGCAGTTGCAGGTGATCCAACTGCCCGTGGCAAAGGCGTTATGGTTGTAATGAATGACCGCGTTCTCGGTGCCCGTGATGTGACTAAGACCAATACAACCGGCGTTGAAACTTTCCAGAGCCCGAATGCCGGCCAACTTGCTACTATCCATAACGGCAAAGTCCTTTGGGATGCAGCTCCGGTTAAAGCCCACACAACAGCCACTCCGTTCAATGTAGATAAATTGGAAAAACTGCCTAAGGTCGGTATCGTTTATCAGCACGCCGGAGTCGAAGGCATCCAGGCTCAAGCTTTGGTAGATGCTAAGTATGACGGTATCGTCACCGCCGGTGTCGGTAACGGCAACCTCCATAAGTCTACTTTCCCAATCATCGAAAAAGCAGCTAAAGACGGCATCGCTGTAGTTCGTTCTTCTCGTGTTCCAACCGGTTCCACAACTAAGGACGCAGAAGTAGATGACGCCAAGTACGGCTTTGTTTCTTCCGGTTCTTTGAATCCTCAGAAAGCACGTGTTCTCTTGATGCTCTCCTTAACACAAACAAAAGATCCTAAAGAAATTCAAAAGAATTTTGACCAATACTAATATTGTCTAATTTCTAACAAAAGCAGAAAAAGGTGGTTCACAAGACCGCCTTTTTCTTCATTCTCATCGAGTATCGAATGGTTTCTTAGGTTTATTCTTACTTAGGAAGCAGGACGTTCCAACTGTTTTCTCCGGAGGCGCTCTTGAATTTTTATGTTTATACCGTTCTTTTGCCAGGATGATTTGGGTTGAAAGAGAGACTCTTGCAAGAAGATTATTGTTTCACAGCAACTATAGAACTTTAACGAAAAAACGACGAGGTCATTTTAACGTCTCTGATTTCTGGCTATTCTCTAGATTTTTTAAAGGCAAAAATTTCTGACTTAAGATTCTTTATGTGATTTTTCATCATAAAAGAAGAAAAGATGGCTTTATCCTCTTTCTCTCCAGAGTCTACTAATGCTTGGATGTATTCAGCTTTATCCTCTTTTAAAATTTTTGTAGGGAAAAGACGTAACTTGTTTTGCAGGTGGTTCATTACTAGCCGGGAAGTTCTTCCGTTTCCATCTGCCCAAGGATGTATTGTGATTAAATCGAAATGAGCTTCAAACGTGAATAAATATTTTTCATAGATTTGTGAGCCTCTCTCAAAAGAATTCCTTCTGACGTTTACCTCTTGGCACCAGTTATTAAGTCTATCCTCGTTGTTTAAGAAACTTAAATAAGAACGGCCTCCCGTTCCAGCACTAATATTTAACCTTCTGAAATCACCGCAAGATGAATCAAAGGAACCTTGAAGAGTGTTGTAAATGCTGCCGGTATTTTTCATAACAGCAGCACTTAATTCTCTGAGCATTGGAAGAGAAAAGTCTTTTTTTCTTGAATAAACCTGTTTGTCCTTTCCTGAAATTGGTTGACTCTTCTTTGGTTTAAAAACTGTTTTTTGTTGACTACGCTTGCCTATTACTGTTTTAGGTTGACTTTGGTTTTACCTCCCTTTGAATTCTATGTCAACTTTTCTTAGTTTTAAGTTGTTCTTCGTCGGGGTTCGGCTTGAAGCGTAGCGTAAAGCCGAACCCCTTCCGAATACATCTGAACTACAACCTTCAAAAGTTTTTTCTTCTTATCCGACCACTCCTGGGGCTTGGGTTTTAGAGATCCATCTTCCTTAAATTGTTTAATCCAACGATATATCGAAGAACTTGAAATCGACGGAAATGACGAAACAAGCACCGGAAGGGACAGACTATTTTCATATACTTCAATTACAGGGGTCCGCTCTATGTTTCTCTTCTTGGCTTTGACCATATTGACTCCTTAGAGAGTCAACTTATTTCAGTCTGAGACTGTTAAAGAATTCAATCTAAGGCCTTACTCCGAAAGACCGAATTTAAACCGGACCGCACGGTTTGAATCTGAAGAGAAGCATTTGTTGCGGCCTTTGCCCTTAATTGAATACCATCCGAATTGCATAACTTTTATGAGCACGGTTCAAAAAAATAATGTTGTCCGCTACCAAGACAAAAGATATCCCGTTAGATACGGATTTGTGGGACGGAAGGTCCAAGTATTTCTTGATTACACCAAGAATTTAGTCACGGTTCATCTGCCGGAGACCGGTGAGTGTATCGGCAAGAAGTGTATCGACGATATCGGCTCAAGCTTAACGGCACCCACGATGCTCGAAGATCTTCCGGAACCTCTTAAAAGATATGTTCAAAGCAAAGAGGAGCTTCTCGAAAGAATCGAAAAGAGATTTGGGCCGGAGCTTCACAAAGTTGGTGTACACATTGCAAAGTTAAACAACAGCTTTGCTAGGCGTCATCTAAATTGATTGTTGGTCCTTGGGGCTAAATTTGAAATGGACATCCTCAACAAAATTTGTCAGTAAGTCCTGAAGAGCCGAGTTGTTACCTTCCAGCGCTTCAAAGCAATAGTAGACGGCTTCCGGCCCACGGCTGATCTCAAAAAGGAAATTAGACATATCTCAACCGAAACGATCCAAGCCTCAGAGATAAGAGGGACGGATCACTATAAGGAATTAATCGAGCGTAAACGCAAAGACTCTAATCAGAGCCAGGAGAATACAGATGACTAAAAGAACAAGTGCTACATTTGCAAAAAAGGATCAGTTGGAACTAGCCGTTATAGAGTGCTGGGACGCATTGAAGCACCCCACTGCAAGAGATGTTTTCATCGCCCAGTCCAAAGATCCAAAGTATTACGGCATGGATTTCTCTGGACGTCTAAGCCTTATTTTACAGGCTGAGATAACTAAAAGAAAGGAAAGAAGAACCGAGAGATTGCTTAAAGAATCGAAAATCGACGATAAAACTGTGAGTGTTCAAAACATAGTCTACTCAGAAGAGCGCAATGCAAATGCTGCCGTTATTAAAGAATTGGCGAAAGGAAGGTGGCTGGAAAATCCAGGCAAAGACTGGATCATCGTTACCAGAAAACTCTTACCTGGCTACCAGAGAAGCATCGTGAAAAAATGCAAGTGACGATGAGACTGGAACCAATGACGACGCCAGCAAGAATTCTACAAATCAAGCAGATTTTGCCGACTTGGGAAAAATCCCCCCGCATGATTTACGCCGGACTTTTGCCACACGGATGCTGGAAGCTGGTAGCGATCTCTTTTTATTGCAGAAAGCGATGAGCCCCTCTTCAGTAGCTACCACCGCTTTCTATGACTACCGCAACGAACAAAGCCGACGCAAGGTAAGTAAAGAACTTACTTTCTGAAACTTTTATCTTTCTAGCTCCTCTTTTTTTATTTTTGTCACATCTATGAACTCTTGTATCCACTTTTGGTTAATCCTCCCACGTATGAGTTTTTGTTTTTTTATAAGTAGAGAAAGAAATGGTTTTCCTCTGCTGTTATCCACTACATAGAGCCTATCGCACAAATTAACGATCTTTATGTAGTTAGCAGTAAGTCTTGATACTCTTCTCTCAACATCTGCCGGAGGTACAAAATGACCACCCAAAGAAACTCTCTGTAGGATTCTTTGGACATTGATACTAGAATCGCTTACACCAACTAGAACTCCGTTGATCTTATAGCCTCGGTTTTTAGCCTCTTCCAATAATCGAAATTCTGACTTACCTGAAAAAGTACTTTCAAATACAAAAGGTATATTTAACGAAACCAGTTTTCTTCGTTTTTCAAGAGCCTCTTTTGCTCCAACAAAGAAGTTGCCATGATTTTTCTCAGTTAAGAGATCAGGATTAATGTACTGCATATAGGACAGAGATGGAATCTTCCTTTTAGCAACCTCGTAGATAGTAGATTTTCCAGCTCCATTTACGCCGGCAAAGAAAACGAGTTGAGGCTTGGGCAAGTTAGACATATTTAACCACTTTTTTCCCATTAGGGTACTCGGTTATTACTTTATTAGGATCTTTTGAATCTTGATAAGTAATAGGAACTCCTTTTGCAAAATGTTTCTCCCTAATCATTTTTTCAAATGAGCCATCCGAAGTCAATTCTTCCAACGTCTTCTCAAATTGCACCTCCATGATGTTATCCAATATTCGATTTTGAATATCAACAGATTTTTTAGTTTGTTCATCCATAACTTTTTCCTATTTCTCTTCTGTCCATCTAAACCTTCCACTCATAACCTGACGGCTTTTTCTTTGCGTACTTTTACAAAGTACTTTGGACGACCTCCAACTGTTTAGCTGCTTATCCCATAGGCAACCGTTCTCAACCAGAACCTTTGCGCTTTTCAAAATTTCAGAATCTATAGTTTTTCGCCCTTTAAAAGTTCCTCTTTCCTTTGCCTTTGCAATTCCCTCTTTTTGTCGCTCAAGAATAAGCGAACGTTCAAATTGCACAACGACTCCCAGCAGATGAAGAAGCGGCACCGACATAGGATTCTTTTCCTTGTCTGGGCTGAATTCAATAGACTCCTTCGTAAACTTTACGGTCTCTCCTCTTTTATTGAAAGTTTCAACCAGAGTAAGAAGATCTTGTAAGTTGCGTGCGAGGCGATACATGCTATGGACATAAACAACATCACCGGCAGAAACTTTTTCTAGAAGACAATGCAGTTGGGGCCGATCAGGGTTCTTTCCGGACACTTTATCAATGAGGGTCTGATCTATGGCGATTCCATCCAATTGCCGGGCGGTATTTTGATCAACTGAACTTGCCCGAATGTAACCCATATTTGCCAAAGCTTTACCTTTCTAGTTCGATTGATGGTCTAGGGAAATCTTTTCTTTGTTGAGGAGTATAGAGCTCCTTCACGTTATTTTCAAAGAACTTAAACATACCGTTAGCATCACGGGTTTCACAGAATTTCTCAAGTTCGTTATGAAATAGTTCAGCTTCACGATTAAAGACAGTTATAAGAAAATAACCATCTTTCATTAAGCAGCCGTTCATCATCAAAGAGGCAGTTCTTTTATTGGCATCATAAAAAGGTTGAGTTCTTGCCATGAACAAAAAAGTTGCAATAGTTCTTTCCGCAGGAGATTTAATTTGCTTAGTCAGGTGATTAAACCCTCCCTCCAAAATCTGGGACAGATTTTCAGTCGGCGGTACGCACTTAACGTGATGGAGAGATACTGGTTTATTTCTGATTACTCCCCATTCAAGAGCATCTTCCGTTGCAACAAAAGAATATATGAGACAAGGAGATTTAATACTTAAAGAAAATTCATTGTTAAACAGTTGCCAAATTAAATTTTTACAACCGTCTCCATAATTTTTCACTTGCATTAAATCAAAAATACTTATCCCTCCAACGGATTGGCCTTCGAGAATTGAAGCTGTCTGTGGTAGAGTCGTCGGGTTGTTTTCAAGACTTCTTATGCAATTCCAAGTAATTTCAACCAGATTCTTCTTGAATATTGCACAGGCCTTTTTTGTATCTCCAATGTACGGCAGATTGCAAAATCCACTATTTTCCGACTGGCATTCCACTTTTTTCGGGAGCGCGTCCCCAGGGTAGCCTTTTCTGGCATGGCGTTCACTATTCTTCCGGCATCTAACCACATTAAGTCTGAGTTTTTTCACTCTTAAAAAATGGCGACTAGGGTTTTCCTTAAGACGTTCTATGTCACCAAAATGTCACCACTTGGTGACCTTATGCAACAGAACTTATTTGATAAACTTTGATAACGCAAAAAATTTAATACCTTGAAAATCAATAAGTTTGGAAGGGATTTTAAGGTTTCTGGGAAGTTATTTGATAAAGTTTGATATCAGGATGGCGGAGAAAGAGAGATTTGAACTCTCGATACGGGGAGACCCGTATACCGGATTTCGAGTCCGGCGCATTCGACCACTCTGCCATTTCTCCGCACAAGGTCGTTATCTTATCAGATCAAAACCGCTTTAAGCTGAGTAAATTCTTTTTTTACTTATTTTTGCCATAATAGTCCACTGTTGCGGAGAAAAAAATGGAATTAGATCTAACAACAAGACTCATTATTATCGTGGCATTGATCCTTTCTAGTGCTTATTTCTCAATTGCCGAAATTTCATTAGCTGCCTCAAGCAAAATCCGAATGCAGCAATTAATTGAACAAGGAAACAAGAGAGCAAAACAAGTTCTAGATCTTCAAATCAAACCTGGACCGTTTTTTTCAGTTATCCAAATCGGAGTTAACGCGATTGCAATTCTCGGCGGTATCGTAGGTGAAACAGTATTTTCCCCCTTTTTCGAACAATTTTTTCTTTATTTCTGCGCTCCGGATTTGGCCGCCTCTTTAGGCTTTTTCTGCTCTTTCTTTGCGGTCACAATGATTTTCGTTTTGTTCGCAGACTTAATTCCCAAAAGAATTGGTTTGAACAAGCCCGAAAAATATGCATTGCTTTTAATCGGCTCAATGCGATTCTTGATTCTTATCTTGAAGCCTTTCGTTATTGCATTGACGGGCCTCTCAAATTTCTTCTTAAAAGTTATGGGTGTTCCGACAAAGAATGAGGCCACAATTACGAGCGAAGATCTTTTAGCCACTGTTGGTGCCGGGGCAGAAGCTGGTTTGCTTGATAATGATGAAAAGCAAGCCATTGAAAATGTTATTAAATTAGAAGATCGTTTTGTCACTAGCGCAATGACTCCAAGAGATTCTGTTACTTACTTCACTCTTGGAAATTCTCTCGAGGATATTAAGAAGAAGATTGAATCGGATCCTCATAGTAAATATTTAGTCTGCGACAAGAACATCGACAGAGTTATTGGTTATGTTGATTCCAAAGATCTACTCTGCAGGGCCTTGGAAAATGAGAGTCTTTCACTTCATGAAAAGAGCCTCTTAAAGAGTATTCCTTGTCTGCCGGATACATTATCTCTCTCGGAAGTTTTGGAAGTCTTCAAGCAGCAGGGAAAAGATATTGCTGTTGTGTTGAACGAATATGCTCTTACGGTGGGAATAATCACTCTAGGAGATGTCATGAGTACGGTGATGGGTAACCTGGTACAAACCGAGGATGATTCCTATATCGTACAAAGAGAAGATGGGACTTGGCTGATTGACGGGGCAACCCCTATCGAAGATCTTGAAAGAACCTTAGAGCTAGATAAAATGCCCGATGATGAAAGTTATGAGACCGTTGCCGGATTCATGATGTATATGCTGAGAAAGATTCCAAAGCTAACGGACAAGGTAATTTACAGCGGATATAAATTTGAAGTCATCGACGTGGATATGAACCGGATTGATCAAATCTTAGTCAGCAAAATTGAGACAGAGAAAACGAACAAAGAGGAGAAACAAGGTTTAGAGGAAAAGCCCGAGAATTAATCTTCATCACTCCAAAGAGGGTCAAATCGTTCCCAAAACTTTTTGACCTTTTCTTCATTCCAGTTTCCAATTACCATCGTTTGAAAAAGTTCTCCTCTCCACTCGTGCTCTTTGCCAACTTTTTTAAATCCTAGGCGTTTATAGAAATTCAAGCGTTTTAGTCGAGTCTGCAAACGCTCAGGTGCGCTTTCTAGTGGGACTTCGCAGTGAAGGAAAAGAAGGTCGCTGGGATACGCTTCCTTAACGAAGTTCACAAGCCTTGAGCCTACTCCTTTGCCTTGGTGTGCCGAATCGGTAGCGAGGTAAAAGATATAACTTATGGGAGGAAGCGTAAGAAGAGTAACGAAGCCTAAGACTTTGTCTCCTTCAGCAAGAACCCAGGCATCGGCACCCTCGACAGAAGGATCGAAAAAAGGCTCTAAAGAAACTCTCTCGTGGACCGGAAATTGATGCATGAATACGATCTTTATTTCTTCCACAAATTTAGATCCGGCATCAACCTTAGTAATCTTAGGCTCTAACTCTTTCATTCCTTAGAATTCAAAACAAATCCCTTGTATTCTAAAGGATAACGCCTACTATTGTTTTACAAATTTAGTCCATAAAACACTTCCCAGTTCGATTGGAGAACCATCCTTGCTGACTGTCAGAGAATTTGCATTGTTAAGAGCTACAAAGCCCCACCATCCTTCCCAGGGGATCGTAAAGTCAATTACGCCGTCTTTGTTCGTTCTCAGAAGAGTAATGATCTTGGTGGTTGCTGACGCACCTTTATAGTTATCAGCCCCGTAGTATTCCACTGCGACTACGGTATTGACAGCTGGCTTGCCATTCAGAACTACTAGCGCTGAGAACTTGCCTCCCGCAGCCTGTCCAAAGGCAGGAGTCATCGGAAAGATTTGATTCTGCATTTCTTGATATTTCGGCCAATCACCGTTTTGTCCATAAACCGGTTCCATCAATCTTCTGACCTGTGGGCTGAAAGGATTATCAGAGCCTTTTGGATAGACAATGAATTGATAGAGACCTGGTCTCATTATTTGGAAATTTGTGGTCCAGCCGAATTTGTCCTGTGCTAATTGGTTGTTGAATTGGGCCATGTAAGTAATGGCTTTACCATTGACTACGATAGTTTCAGGTTTTGCCTGATTCAAAAACCATGCGGGGCTTGAATTGTCAATTAGATAGCTTGCTCCGATTGATTGGGAGAGACAGGGTGTGCTAAGAGACACACTGGCTGCCAGTAAGGAGATTGCAATCGTTCTTTTTAAACAATACATCTGTGTTCCCTTCTTTCATAAGGATAATTATCGGTTTGAGTGTAGGGGATATTGTTAAAAGGAGTAATTGTTTTTGCTTAGATAGGGCAGAGAGAGGGCGTAATTTCAAGCAAGAAGAAAAGATCTATTCCCATTTAGGTTAGAAGTCCAGTCCTTCCTTTAACTGTTATAAGGTTCGATACTGTTTCGAAGTAGTTCTTAAAATACTACTGACATGAAACCATCTCAAAAATACATAGAGTTGCCGAATTCAAACAAGGTGGCCCCACAGTCTCTATTCTTGTTCCGAACTCTCTTTTTAGCATTATTAAAAGCTGTTATTTAAATCTTCGGCAATATGTATAAAAAAGCTCAAACTCTAGGTTCCTATAACCCCATCGTCTAAATTCCGGAGGCTTCGCCTAAGTTGTTATATAGTGGCTCTCCAGCAAATAAAAGAAGCAACAACTACCATACCTACCCCAATCCAGAAAGCTCCTGTTAGCTGAGCCCCGATAAAAATGGATGCAAATACGCATGAGAGGACCGGTGTGAAATAGGAAACAATCGACAGAATAGTAATGTTTCCTTTCTGAACACCAATAGTCCAAAAGCCATAAGCAAAGCCTAAAACCAATGCTGCTAAAACTGCGATGCCTAAGCCGAACCAGGTAAAGTCTTTGGGAACTTCAACACCGGATAAGTTCAGCACATTAAAAATAATAACGTCAGCGGCAAAAACTAAGACGGTAGGATTTTCCCCTCTAGACCACGCTTTTGTAAAATTGGAATATGCCGCCCATGAAATAGCAGCCGTCAACCCGAGAAAATAACTCAAAGGATTTTCGAGAATATGGAAATACATTCCTTTGAAGTCAACCAATACATTTCCGCTGAGAACAATACATATACCGTAGATAGCACCGACCATGCCGATCCCTAACCACCATTTAGCCTTTTGATGGTTAAAAATAACCGCAAAAAGAATAGTTAACGAGGGCCAAAGATAGTTAATCATTCCGACTTCCATGGCCTGAGTACCGCCCTGAGAAAGAGCTAAAGAAAAAGCAAAACTCATAGAGCAGGTTATCGCACTTCCTAATCCGCACAAGTAGTATTTCCAAGGAATCTTCTGTAGGTTAGGAAGTCCGAATAGAAAGAACACGATAATAAAGGAAAGCGTATAAGTTATCGCTAAGCCTCTCCCTACCCCCAGATAGTCGGTAATTCCTTTGATAAATGAAACAGAAAGGCCCCAGGTAATTGGGGCTGTACATCCAAGCAATGTGGCCTTTTTAGCCGATAAATTAAACTGCATTTCTAATTTTGTAAGCTTTCTAATCGAATGAATTGATCGTCACGAGTAAAAAACAGGCTTCGAACCATTCTAATTGAAAGCCAAGATACTAAAGCCGCTGACGCAGCAATACAGAAGAAAATTAATAATTGATATCTGACTGCCAATAACGGAGAAACACCAGCAAGAATCTGACCGCTCATCATCCCAGGCAAAGCGACAATACCGAGAACCATCATGGAGTTAATAATCGGCATCAAGGCTGCTGTCATAGCCACTTTCACAGATTCTCTACTTGCTTCCGCTGAAGTTGCTCCTAAAGCCAATAAAGTTTCTATTTCATCAGCACGAGCTTCAAATTCGCTTCTCAATCTCTCAACAGCCAAAGATCCGGCAACCATGGATTGAGCAATAAGCATTCCTCCCAAAGGAATAATGTACTTACCCTCCCAAAGAGGCTCAGGTCTCACGACAACAAACTGTAGATAACATAAGACTGATAAAGCACCTAGGGCAATAGATACGAAGAGGATCTTAATAATCTTAAATTTGATTTTTTTTGAAGCTATCCCTTTTAGGGCCCTTTCGGATGCCTGTGAAGCGAACGCCACCATAATAATGAGCAGCAGAGAAATTACCCAAGGGTTGTCTTGAGCAAATACCCATACCAAGAGATATCCCATGATTCCTAATTGAATGCATGCTCTAACTACCGCGATTACTAAAGATTTGATGAGTTCTAATCTATAAACTGCAGACAAGAGAATAACAATTCCAAGAGGAAGCATGCCAATTGCCATTTGAGCGTATGAGATCTCAATTGAACCTAATGTGGTAGACATATTCCCTCCTTACAATTTATAAGCCTTAAGAAAGTTCGCAACTCTCTCATTAGAAGGATTATTGAAGAACTCATTCACGGGCAAAAAGGCAACAACTTTACCTTCTTCTAACATCAAAACTTTATCAGCAAGGAAAGATGCCTCTTCAAGCCGATGCGTAATCATCAGACTTGCAGATCTCTTTTCTTTAAGATGCTCTTTTAATACCTTGAGAGTCTTGCAAAATTTATTAGATGTTTCTACGTCTAACGATGCAGTAGGTTCATCGAACAGTAATACAACCGGATCGAGCATCAAGGTTCTGGCAATCCCTATCCTTTGTTGTTGTCCGCCCGACAACTCTGAAGCTTCTACAGGCAACATTTCTGAGGTTATGCCCGCCTCCTGAATGGCTCTAGCGAACCTTTTCTCAAGTTCTTGTTGGGTAACCTTCGATTCATACTGTGCGCCCATCTTGATATTCTTTTCTGCATTCCCAGGGAACATTACGGCTTTCTGAAAAATATAGGCCACCTGTTCACGAAGAATATGAACGTCATACTCTTCTAAGTTTTTACCATTCCAAAGAATCTGACCGCCAGTACGACCGTAATCAAGACGATTTAACTGTCTCAACAGCGTGGACTTCCCAGCCCCGCTCGGACCAACGATGCAGACAAATTCTCCTTCTTGAACATCAAAAGAAACGGAATCGAGAATTTTTTTTCCACCTTTCACAACAGTGAGATTTTGTATACTGAACGCTGTCATTTTTTATATGTTTCTCAACGTAACTCACGGAACAATCTAAACTTATATTGTAAAAAAGTAAAAGGAATAACTCTAATACGGGTCATCCTCATAGTGGATGGACTGATTTTTAAAGATTTTTTCTGGTTTTTCTGTATTTTCTTTTTACAATTAATACGAAATAAACAATAGGAATGAAAGGAAGAATTTATGAAAAAGATTGCAGTTCTGGGATGTGGAGCTTTAAGTCAAACATTCTGTATGAATGTTAGTCGTCTTTTAGAAGATGACTACTTCATTACAGCTGTTTTGGCAAAGCATCATGAACACGCCGTTGATTTGTCGATGAAGATTGGGAGCTTTGCCTGTCACAACCTCAGGGAATTGCTCTCTTTAAGACCGGACATAGTCGTAGAATTTGCCGGGGTAGAGGCTGTAGAAAAATATGCTGAAGATATTCTTTCATCCGGATGCGATTTAGTCATCGCCTCTGTGGGAGCTTTGGATGACAAAGACTTCAGAGAACACATTATTAAGGTCGCAAAAGATCATGAACGTCATATCTATGTCACCAGCGGCGCAATCGGCGGCATGGATATCATGTCAACTTTCGCAGCTTACGGCAATCCTGAAGTCAGCATTGTCAGCGTAAAACCACCTCAGGTCTATGACAACTCTCCGTATTTGGCCAATAAGCCGGTACGCAGAGATCAAGAAGTGGTTGTGTTTGAAGGTGACGTACACGCGGCTATAAGAGGCTTTCCAAGAAACGTTAACGTTTCCGTAGCTACTGCCTTGGCCTCACATGCACATGATATGAAAGTCAAATTGATCAGCGATCCAAGTGCAACAAGAAATACTCATACAGTAACTTTGCATAATCCGATTATGGACGCACAGCTTACCTTCTCTGCTGAACCGGATCATGAAAACGAAAGAGCCAGTATGTCAGCAGCGTGGAGCGTTATAGCTCTCCTGAAGAATTTATCTTCTCCGCTTTCCTTCTTCTAGCTCGACAGCCTTCTTTGATAGAAAGCCTCGCCCAAATGCGAGGCTTTCTAATTGTGAGCAAAAAAGACAAAACCCTCGGAGCCGCAATGACTTCGAGGGCCTGTTTTAAATAATTGAGCCCGGAGGCTACCTACTTTCGCAAGAAATACAACTCACTATCATCGGCGTGGAGGCGTTTCACTGTCCTGTTCGGGATGGGAAGGAGTGGTTCCACCCTGCTATGGCCTCCGGGCTTTAACTT
>NZ_BAAGDP010000016.1:0-58363 GCF_054660695.1 Turicimonas sp. TL08 | reverse complement strand
AGAGATAAGCTGGCACAGGAGAGAAAAAAAGCACTCGCAAATCCTAAACTAATGTATGGCAGTTCTGACGATATTAAGTGAGGTTTATTAATTAGGAATACTCCTCCTAAGCAGATCGGTATTAACGGCAGGATTCTTAATGCGACAGGGTTCCCTTTTCTAAGGGAAACCCAGCAAAAGAGAATAGCCGTGAAAAGAGGAGAGCAATAGAATAGGGCTTGCGCTGTGGCTACGGGGATTTTTTGCGCGGCTAGTGTAAAAAAGACTACCGCTAGAATGCCGGAAATGGATCGAGCGCTTGAGTATGCTGGACAAGAAGTTTTGAGTCCAATTCCTTTGATTAAAAGGCAGGCTAAAGAAAGTACAGCAAGCGGAAAATAACGAACAAACAATATTTGTCCGAGCTCTAAGGTCCCGTCAGTTAATTTAATAGAGCAGGTGACACAAGCCGAGAAAAAGCCGGACAGTAATACAAACAAACTGTAGTTCGGTGTTTTGTTCCGGCTTTTCATATGAGAACAGTATTAAAACTTATGATTGACTCCCAAAGCCACCTGCCAAGCATTTACCAAATTGGCTTTGAATGGAAGACCGCTTGCCTTAAGCGAAGCAGATGAAGATAAAAGTTTACCTCCATCAGCATACCCCGCCATCCCGTAAACATAAGTGCGTTTGCTCAATGGATATTCATAGGCGGCATTAATATTCCACGAGTTGTACTTACTCTCTTGACCGCTCTTTACGGCTTTTCCGTCAAGTTTTCCAAACAGTATCTTTCCGCCGAATTTTAAGATGCCCCCGCCTAATGGTGTCGCAGAAGAAAGAAGAAGTACGTGCTGATGTCGTTTATCTTCCTGAGTTCCGTACTGATAGCCGGCAAAAATTTTAGTGATGCCGAAGTTGTACGAACCGCCGGCGGTTACAACGTACGCAGGCTTTAGAGCTGCTGAAGATTTATTGTCAATAGCCTCAAAAATCACTTCTGCATTTAATTTGCCTTGGTCGAACATACCTCCGATGCCATAGTAATGATTGTTTTTCGACCATTTCTCTTCATCCGTCGTTGTTCCATTCGAGTACATTGCACTAAGTTTGAGACCACTTAGGGACGGACTGACATAGACAATAGCGTTGTTAAGACGGCTCTGATTGAATGTATAAGCTAAGAAAGAAGCGGTTCCATACCCAATGCCAAACACACTGAACTTCGAAAGGTTAAAGTCGCCCGTACCTCCGGAAAGGGAGACAAGTCTTCCGAAAGCGACTTTCCCGAATGGTCCCGTGATGTCTAGGTAACTTTGCCGGTTAAAAGCGCCGTTTTGTACAACCCCGTCTTTGCTCCAAGTATTGAATTGGGCACCGGTGTCTAGAAGAAATCCTTGCTCCAGATCAAATCCAATAGAGTAGCCGTTGCCTAAATCTTCTCTGCCTCTAATACCCACTCGGTTTCCCATGGAGAAGCCGGAGGTGGAGTCAAACATGGTATCTTGGCCCTTAGCTTTGTAAGAAGTAATTGCGGCATCGATAACACCATAGATCTGTACGTTGCTTGGTGTGGCAACTGCTATGGCCGGCAGCAAACATACTCCCCATAAAATCTTTCTCATAATCTTGCTCCGTGATAACAGGCGGAAGCAGTCATTAGATGCTTCCTCCGAATATTAATTAATCCCAGTACAGAGAATGACGGGTTGCAATGCCGCACATATTATTGGGCTGAAGCATGAAGTATCTGTTCCAGTTGGGTTGGACACTTACATAGTTTTTCCCGTTGGAATCCACACCTGTGTAAGTAATCATGTACCTGTCTGGCATGTTTTCGGCTTTGCTGGGATCTTCCCAGTAAATAGCCTGCCGTTTGCCGTTTGCTTCCTTAGCGAGTTTCTCGGCCTCAGCCTTAGTGACCATCTTCCCGCCGCCGTTGTACATTTTTTCAATTTTCTCTAAAGCTGAGGTAAGTGGTTTTGCACCTTGCTGAGGATGAGACTGTCCGAAAACCTGCTGATTTTTGTAAGAAACTAACTTGTTAATCAAATTGTCCGGGGAGGAAGCAGGATGCTTGGCATCTAAGAAAGGATATGCAGCTCGGCCTTGCTGGCTGACTGTGAATGCACAGTTTGTATCTCTTAAAGCTTTTTGATATCCGGGAGCTTCTTCAAGTTTAAATCCTGGCTTGGAAGAATCAATGCCGTAATCGCCATAGACAAATGCATTCTTTGGATTAACCATTAATGGTCGGTAGAAGTAGCCGATGATGATCATCTTCTTAGGATCTACAACATATACGTCCTCATAAGACATAAAATCTCTGATAGCTTGTTCTTTCGCTTTGGCAAGTTCTTTAGGGCTTAGTTTTGGATCAAATTGCCATAACAGGTTCCACTCCTTAATAGTTGTTAAGGACTTGCTCATGATGTTTTCTAAGCGTTTGAGAGCGGCGGCATCTTTCTCAGGATCTCCGGTGTTTATGGATTTTGAGGTAAGGACTTCAACAGGACCATCAAATTGGACACCATAGCTATCGTAGTAGTTGTAACCATGATCTTTGATCTCGCTTTCTCTGAGTTGTTTAACCCATGCAACTGAAACTCCGGTACCTGATTTGCTTGCGCGAAGGATTTTGCCACTGTCTTTTGCAGTTGTACCGTAGAAAATAAATTTACCGGTCTTTGGGTTGTAATCGGTAGTTAATTCAGCCGTAATGTTTTCAGGACGGTTGCCATACGATGTAGCAATGGCATACATATTTCTTCCGCCGCTGATCTTCTTTCCGTCAAAAGTGCTGGGTCCTGTATACAGAAAGTCCGCGGCCATATCTGCCAATAACTTCTTGCCTTCAGGAGTTTTTGTCAGAACGAATGCTCCGGAAGTGGCTTCACGTTTTTGAGTTGCGCCTGAGATTGCTTCAACCTGTTGAGAGGCAGAGACGACTGCCTCAGGAGAGGACGTCTTAGCATAGGAAAGGGAACAAAAGGCTAAAAAAACCGAAGCAGAAAGTAAAGATAAGGGCAAGGCTTTAATTGTCATAGTTGACTCCTAGAAAGGATGAGTGAGAGGTTTTATCTAATTGTATGAATAATTGTTACAATAGAAAATAGCAAACGTCACAAGACCAGAATTGCGTTTTTTGTTAAGTCGCTATGTCAAAAAGAGATGATCCTTTTAATTCCCGTCACGTATTGTTTCTTTTATCAATTTCTGAAACTGGCGCTATCGCAAAAAGCGGTGAAAAGTTTGATTTATCTCCATCAGCAGCTAGTCGGCTGTTGGAGAAATATCGGAAATACTTCGCGGATCCGCTTTTCGTGATATCTAAAGGAGTCCTTCTTCCAACTTCATATTTTTTGCGGATCAAACCTCGTCTGGAAGAATTCCTTCATTTATCAGAAAATATTAGGAATAAAGAATTTGATTTAGCAGGATGTCAAAAACATTTCAAGTTTTCTTGTTCTCCTGGATTTGCTCCCTCATTAATGGCTTATGTTCTTCCAAGGATGATGAAGGAAGCTCCTCTCTGTTCTATTGAGCATGTCAGCATTGCTGACAATCCTTTATCCGTTCTCATGGCAGGAGAAATTGACTTGTTAATTGGAAGAGCCATTGGCCTTCCTCCACAGGCTCACTTCTCGGATTTGGGAACTGGGAAAAGATGCATCCTCTTAAGAAAACAACACCCTTTGGTAAAGAAAAATCAATTGGAAGTACTAACTGTTGACGACTTAGCAGAGTTCCGGCGTGTTTCTCTTTCTTCCGGAAGAAAACAAGACTGGCTCTCTCCGGATGACGAAATATTTTCAGGAAGAAATAAAAACTCAAACATATTCTTTAAAACCGACCGGCCGGACATGGCTTGGAAAGCGATGACGGAAAGTGATTTGTTTCTCATTTGTACCACAGGAAGTGCGGATATTGCTTGTTCTTTGTATCCTGATTTGACAACACTGCCTCTGCCTAAAGGACTCAAACTTAACGGCCCCAAAATGGCCATTATTTGGTCCGATCTGAGACATAGAGATCCTGCTCATAAATGGTTTAGAGATCTGTTCTTAGAATGGACAAAAGGGCAGGAATTAAAAACAAAAGAACCTTGAGAAGGGTAGAGCTGGACCAGTATTTAAAGGGGTAAGAGTTCACGTCTCTATGAGAAAAGCACACTTTAAAACCAGCGAAAATTTTTAAATCATGTAAGGCACACTATTTACATCCTCAACTATCTCCATCTCACCAAACAGAACCATTGCGAAGTTTCTATTTTTACTGGGTCCGAAAATTTGTTGTTTATGGGGGATTTAAACTAGTCGCTTGACACAGATTAGATTTTCAAAAGATTGCATATCCTGCAAAAAGGCTTTTCCATATCAGCATACTCATTTAGCTTCCTTGGCTTCATAATGTCCATTATTTCTCTAATCCTGAGGAAGTGAACATGACCAAAGTTTTTCGATTTTCTGCTCTCGCAGCATCTTTTCTTCTTATTGCCTCTTCTGTTTGCGCTCTTGAGACAAGCGTTAAACCAGCGATAACCAGCATGGAGGCGCCTACTTCTTATATGACAGTGGGCAATTCCTATACTTACTACTCCAGTGGATTGAACGGTGCCATTAATGGATTAATCAAAGCCGCGGGCATTAAAGTTAAACGCAACCGTATGGTGACAATCGGAGCCGCCGATCTTGGATGGTTTAACGTTTGGGAGCTGGTAAGACCGTCCGGAATGGCTTCAACTTATGTAGACCATAGTGACGGCGGCAAAATTAAAAAATTTGACTTCACTAAGGAAAAAGTTTTTGACGCTGTTATTCTTCAGGACAACAGTACTGGTCCTATCCATCCGCAAAGAAAAGAAGTCTTCGAAAAATACGCCAAGCAGCATGCTTATGATTTGAGATGTTTCGGCATTCAGCCTCTCATCATGATGACTTGGGCGAGAAAGAATAAACCGGAAATGACCGCACAGCTTGCCGATGCGACGACGAAAGTAGCTAATGAAGCTAATGCCATGGTTATTCCTGTTGGTTTAGCGTTTGCCGAAGCTATCAAGGCAGATCCTTCGCTTGAACTTTATCGTGCGGATAAAACTCATCCTTCGCCGGAAGGTACTTATTTGGAGGCGTGCGTAACCTTTGCCACTATGTTCCATCGTTCCCCTGTAGGACTCAAATATTACGGCATAGAAAAAGTAGATCCGAAAACAGCTGAATTCCTTCAGACGGTAGCTTGGCAGACAGTGTGTGAATTTTTCGGATGGCAGAAGTAAACCGAAATTACTTAGAATTAGTCTTTCTTAATTGCACTTGGATAAAGAATTGAATACTGGTTGGCGGGAAGAGCGTTTTTGGGAGTTCTTCCCGCTTGCCTTTTGAAAAATGCAATTTCAATACCTTTTAAAAGATAGTTCGGCATCTTTTGAGGTCTTAACTCTATCCTGCTTTTTTCTAATTTGTTAGAAGCTAGTCGAACGAAATTGAGGTCCCGGTCTTCTAGTTTGTACGGTCGTGAAGAAAATTTTGAATTCTCCGCTGACGTTTTTCCAAGAGGAGCAGGCGGAGCTGTAGCAACCACCGCTACTATCGCCGTTGCTGCTTCAATTGCCGATGCTGTTCGTGAAGCTTTGGTTATTATTTTGGGAAAACAGACGCTTGTTGCTTTGAGCTTTATCCTGTGAATGAGCAGATTGATCGGAAAAGGAAAGAAGCCTCTTATACGATTGCGGAGCATTCATAAAAAGATTTCCGCCAATTATCTGAAGTGCCATCCAAATGCTCATTAGCTCTTTAAAACTAAGGAAGTTGACATGTTCAAGCTTTTTCAATTCTCTGTTCTTTCGGCCTCTTTTCTTTTAATTGCATCTTCCGTTTCAGCTCTTGAAACCAGTGTGAAACCTGCGGTAACAAGCATGGAAGCTCCTTCTTCATATATGCTGGTCGGCAACTCCTACACTTATTACTCCGGCGGATTAAATGGAGTCATTAACGGTCTAATCGAAGCGGCTGGCATTAAAGTTAAGCGCGATCGAATGGTGACAATAGGAGGAGCAGGTCTTGGATGGTTCAATGTTTGGGATCTGGTCAGGCCGTCAGGAATGGCATCAACTTATGTAGATCATAGTGACGGCGGAAAAATTAAGAACTTTGACTTTACGAAGGAAAAAGTATTTGACGCTGTTATTCTCCAGGACAATAGCCGGGGTTTTATTCAACCTCAAAGGCAACAAGTTCTTAAAATATACGTAAAGCAGCATGCCTATGATTTGAGATGTTTTGGAATTCATCCTCTCATTATGATGACTTGGGCCAGTAAGGACAAACCGGAAATGATGCCTCAGCTTGCCGATGCGACGACGAAAGTTGCAAATGAAGCTAATGCCATGGTCATTCCTGTTGGTTTAGCATTTGCTGAAGCAATCAAGGAAGATCCTGCACTGGAGCTTCATCGCACAGATAAAACTCATCCTTCACCGGAAGGTACTTATTTAGCAGCTTGCGTAACTTTTGCCACTATGTTTCATCGTTCTCCTGTAGGACTCAAATATTACGGAATCGAAAAAGTCGATCCAAAAACAGCAGAATTTCTCCAGAAGGTAGCTTGGCAAACGGTATGTGAATTTTTCGGATGGCAAAAGTAAACAAAAATTCTCTGGAAGCAGTCTTTCTGAATTGAACTTGGAGAAAGACATAAGCAGTGTCTGAGGGAAAGTTCTAGTGTCAATCTTTCTGTTTTTGAAATGATTCTTCATTTGCAATATTTCTTCTTCGGTAAAGCGAAATCATGTCAAATAAGGAAATGAAATCATGTCAAATAAGGAAACGAAAACGTGTCAAATAAGGAAATGAAAACATATAACTAACTGAAATTTAGGACTTTTGCTGTATTTTCGTTTTTGGTCAGAATTAAAAAAATTAAAGGTCCTTAGACCGACCTGCAGCGACAAAATTTTTGAGGTGTTTTTTCGCGTAACAGCTGAATTCGAAAGCTGACTTCGCCCGATAGTCTTGAGACCTGTAAAATTCATTTTTTCGCGAGTAACTGAAATGATTGATAGAAGAGCTTTTGTATTTGCGTTAGGTACTTGTGTTGCGTATCCGTCCGTGTTTGCTTCCTATCCTAAGGAATGGACCAATGAGGCAGAGTCAGCCCTCAAAGATTATGTGCATGGCCTTGTGAGCCAGCCTTATCTGAAGGAACTCTTTAACGGAACTTTATCAAAGGCGAGCTTCAATTACTATCTAGAGCAGAACGTGTTCTATTTGAAGGTTTACGCACGATCTTTGAGTCTGCTGGCCTCCAAATTTTCCACAGAAGAA
Organism: Turicimonas sp. TL08; assembly: GCF_054660695.1. NCBI lineage: Bacteria > Pseudomonadati > Pseudomonadota > Betaproteobacteria > Burkholderiales > Sutterellaceae > Turicimonas > Turicimonas sp. TL08. Next base: position 51,059 of record NZ_BAAGDP010000016.1, on the reverse strand, counting down.
GAGATCCGTTTCTTCTCTCATCATTCCTCAGTGACCATTGATTTGATTTCCTACAGCAGAGAGACTTATCAAAGAATCAATCAAAAAGAGATGCCGGTCTTAGCAAAACCAGAGAAAACAGTTCTCGATTACGTTAATTTTGAAGCGGCTCATTGCGCCTTCTCAGATCTGCCGGTGGCAGCCTCGGCAATGTATCCATGTTTTTGGGTGTATTGGCAAATAGGCATGGAGTATAGAAAAATGAAAAGGGCAACGGAAAACAATCCTTATTCCGATTGGCTGGCAGGTTACTCAGACACCGCTTATGACGAGCAGGTTAAAAAATTTGGAAGGATTTTGAACCGATTGGCCGCAAACTCTTCACCTGCGACACGAAAGGAGATGCTCGCAGCTTTTGTTTCCGGATGCGGCTATGAAAAATCTTTTTTCGAGGCGTGTTACAAGGTACGGTAGTTAGCGAACTTGGTCGCACTAAAGCGTCAAACCGTTCCGGGCAGTTTCTTCTTGGAGCCGTTCGCCATGATATTGATTAGAATTCATCTCCGGCAGCAGTGAAAAACAGGTGATAAGTGAACTACCGCCGACTGAAGTCTGCAGCTTCACCGGAGCATGCTCCGGCTTCTAACGATCTTCTCTCTCCATAAGGAGTTCGAAATACCGTGGGCGTGTTCACAAAAACACCCTCATCGAGTCCGAGCAACTTTTTTAGCCACTCATCCCCGAGTTCTTTGCGTCCAATGTTTATGGCAGAATTCGTATCAGCGTTAATCTGTTTCCCTTGTTTAGTCAGATATAAGCCTCGCTTGATACGTTTGCCACTGAAAGTTTTCTTTACCCCCTTCTCATAATCCGGTATATCGTCAAAGTCTAAAGCACTTGCTTTGGATGTGTAACTCTCAGAAACTACACTGACTTCTATTCCGTACTCCTGACTTTTATAGATAAGCTGTTCGATCAATTTGGAATGCGGAAGATTTACGAAGTTCTGATTATTTCTTCGACCCATATTACTCAACTGCTTCCAAAATTTGTTTTTCCCAATGATGATACGACCGATGTCTTGTAATACGCAAAAATCTATAATGGTTCGACTTATTTTGTGCAAGGCATCATCAATTCTCCTCTGTCGTTTGAAAGATACTGATGCCAGATGTTTCAAATGTCCCTTGGATCGTAGTTGAGCTGCACGCTTGTTGTAGCTTTGATTGAGCATTTTCAAAAAACCGCCTTTAACCAAAATCGGTCTTGTTCCAGGTTTGGTCGATACGATAGCTGCGAAGTTATTGACGCCTAAATCAATACAGACTGCTTCTTGACGATTCAACGAGACTGTTCTCTCATTCTCCTTAATTTGATAGGTCAGTTCTACAACGAAACTGTTTCCTTTGGGGATAATCCTCAAGTCTCCCGCTAAACTGCCTGTAGCTTTTGCGTTGAACGACTGATTCGAACAACTCCTGACTATTATAGGATTGAAGCCGACTGTATCGGCTCCCGTAATAATCAGGCGATGGTTCTCAATCTTATAGCCGTTTCTTCCCACGCAAAATGTACGATATTTGTTTCGGTAGCCGGGCAGTTTTGGTTTACCTAAGAATTTCTCCGGATGCTTTTTATACTCCGCAGACGCTTTGGCAAAGGACTTGAACTGCTTGGCAACAATCTGACCTTGCCTTTGAGCCGAAGCTGCCGAAGGCATTGCTCGGTAATCCTGAGGGTATTGTTCTCGCAATGCTCGATCAAGCTCTGCTCGGGTATACGGAGATTTCTTATCGAAAAGACGATGACGTAAGATATATGAAGCACAATTGACGAGCTTCCTGGCTAATGAGCATAAACGAGCACATGCCGCCCAGTTGGGATGGTTGCGGTTGATAATGATTCGCTCTACTCTTTGAGGCATTATGGATTTCTATTCTTGAAGCTCATTGCGTTTTCAATCTGAAATTTCATCTCGTCTTCATCGTTGCTTATAGAAGAAGGGTGATTTTGGAGTCCATTTTGACACAAATGGGAGAAATCTTCAAAGAGGTGTGCCAAGACTATAATGCTGAACTTCGAGAATTTTCGGGGGAATCGGATCACGTTCACTTATTGGTGGCAATTTCCCCTACGGTAAGAATTTCAGATTTAGTGAGGACTCTAAAATCAGTCTCCTCCAGAAAAATCCGACAAGAGTTCAGTCAACAAATTCGTTACTACCTATGGGGAAAGAAGTTTTGGACGAGAAGTTACTGCGTGATTTCTGTGGGCGATGGAGCCTCGACACAAGTCATTGAGAGTTAAAAATGTTTCTTGGCGTTCTTTTCGGTGTGCTCGGATGTGCGCTGTGGGGGCTAATTTATATTGTTCCGCTTTGGCTCCCGGATTACTCTCCGGCGACTATCGCCATGGGACGTTTTGCCGTCTACGGTGCATGCAGTCTCGTACTCTGTTGGCACTATAGACGAGAGTTATCTGCGCTGAAGGCGTCTGACTGGTTGAAGGCATTTTGCCTTGGTTTTTTCGGCAACGCCGTCTACTATATTTTTCTTACGCAAGGCATTCGCTGGGCTGGAGTTCCTACATCTGGAATGCTGATGGCGCTTATTCCGCTTAACGTGGCGCTTTTGACAAATCGGCCCGGCGCAAGGACAAGTGTCGTGGTTCCTTGGCGCCGTCTATGGCTTCCGCTTCTAATGATTCTCCTCGGTTTGTGGATTGGCAATATTGACGAGTTTTCTGAAATTTCTTCTCAAACTTCTTCTAAAGAGTATTGGCTTGGATTCTTTTGTAGTTTCACTGCGATGGCACTTTGGACATGGTTTCCGATCCGCAATAGTCAGTGGCTAATTGCCCATCCTAAGGTATCACCGGTGGTTTGGACTTGTGCTCAGGGAGGTTCAATTTTTCCAGCAGCAGTTCTTTGTTTTTCGGCCGTTAATTTTGACTCTTGGATGAATGGAGCTTCATTTTTTGGTCCCGACCCTGTTGTGTTCATCTGTGTAATGTTGATCGCGGGACTTGCCTGTGGCTGGGGAGGAATGGCACTGTGGAACATGATGAGCGCTAGGTTGCCGGTTGCCCTAAGCGGTCAGATGATTGTTTTCGAGACGATCTTCTCCGTTATTTACGCGTTAATTTATAAACAACAAGCACCGGGATGGACGCTCGTTGTCGGAATTGCTCTTTTATTAAGCGGAGTGTCTTTGTCTCTGAAAGTCTTTCAGGATGCCTCTCGTCCATACTAATCAAGTATTCTGATTTTAATAGCACAGGTTGTAGAAATACTTTTCCGAAAAAAAAGTAAGATGCGGGGCAGAGGACGCTTCAAGTTAATCGATTAGCCCAAGAAACCAGAAAGTGAATAATTTTCTTTGGTTGTTTCAACTAAAAGATAATAGCTAGAGTGCAACAGACCAGAGGCATATCCCAAGACAAATAAGAAGTCCTGTATTTTGAGTGTTTGGCTTCAGCCATAAAGGAAGTTCGCTTCTTCTGGCTTAGAGCTAGGAAGAAGTCATAATTTCTGCAGTATTGTCGGGGTGATGAGACAAGACAGCGAAAAGGTTATCAGTACTAAGCAAAACCTTGGCGGGACTACACTTTACTCATCTGTTTCTTCACTGGCTCGGCTACAAGAAGATAATGAATGCTGAAAGACTCTCAGTAAAACTCCGAAGGCCGCTGTAACGTTTTAAAGGCATTCTGAGTTTGAACGATATAATTAAAAAATCAAGAGAATTCACCTCTAATCTTGCGGCACATCACCAGAAAAAATTATTGGATTGCAGGCCTTCTTATCTTTTGTTTTATCTTTCTTTGTGGTGAAGGCCTTGCTGCAGTGTTGCCCGAAACAACTGTATCCGTCAACAAAGAGGCCGCTGTTGGCAAGATTAAAGACAGCACGGTTCGAGTTGGAATCTTGGATACTATTGATCCTTGGTTTTTTGTATGGTCATTTGGTGACACGATGGAGCATCTGCGTCGCCAAATTCCTAATAAAACAATCAAAAGTTCCGAGTTGTCGTACCAGCAGCTGGAAAAAGCTATCGAGAATAAATCTATTGATTTCTTTATTGCGCCAAGCGGCTTTTTTGCAAAGGTTGCTGAAGATTCCGGTGCACGCCATCTTGCAACGTTCCATAGAGAGTCGGCTCTGGATCCGGGAAAAGCCGTCGGCTCAGTTTTCGTAAAGAAAAAGGGCGACTCAAGGTTTCAGTCTCTTAAAGATTTAAAAAAAGCCGTACTCAGTATTTCAGCTCCAACCTCCTTTGAAGGATGGATTATTGCTGCCGGAGAGCTGCTGAAAGAAGGCCTCGAACCGGAATCTCTTTTATCCAAGGCAATCTTTACGGGCTACGGTCTTCCGGATGTTGCAACTCTTGTTTTAAACGGCAGCGCCGATGTCGGTATTCTTAAAGCTTGTGAGCTTGAACGCCTTATTCTAGAAGGAACGATAAACCGGGATGATTTAGAAGTGATTGAGGAGAAAAATCAGAATCTCCTTAAATGCAAAGTTAGCTCTGAACTTTATCCTGACGTCGTTTTCGCATCTTTGCCTCATGCGGGCTCAGATCTGGTGCGTGATTTCTCAGTTGCTCTTTTTACGATGCCTAAGGTTGGAGAGGGTCGGTGGGGATTCGCCAGCGACTTCGGTAATGTCAACTCCTTATATCGATCATTAAAGATGGGCCCGTACGAGTATTTAAAAGACTCTGCTCCATCGGCTCTTATTTACAAGTATCGTTTTTTCTTTTACGGACTTGCTGCTCTAATTATTCTTGGTTCGGCCTACATTATTTCAGTCCAAAGAATAGTGAACTCTAGGGCCAAAGCTCTCAGAGAAGCTTTAACTAAAGCGCATGAAGCTCAGGAAGAGGCGAGGGCATCCCAAGAAAAGCTTTATCAGTTGGAAAAAGCCGGCGTAGTTCAGGAGCTGTCGGCTATGTTTGCTCACGAAGCTCATCAGCCAATTGCTTCTTTAATGAATTATGCAGGTGGGTTGCGGATGTATCTCAAACAAGAACAAAAGGATCCTTTAGTAGAAGAGGCCTTGACCGAGATATCTTCCCAGGCGGATCGACTGTCTCAAATCATTATGAAAGTTCGATCTTATGCTAAGAGAGAAGAAAAACATTTTTCTAAGATTGACCTGTCTGCTGTTGTCAGCAATGTTATGCGGCACGTAGAGAAAACAAAAAATAGCCGGGTTTCTTTTAAGAAGAAAAATCTGAGTCTGTCGGCTTCTTCAAAAAGCGAGACATACGTTTTTGGAGATTCTCTTGAATTAGAGCTGGTGCTTGTTAACCTTATCAAGAACGCCTTAGCAGCAACGGAAAATCTTTCTTCTCCAAAGATTTCGTTAACTATTGAGGACGAAGGTAAATATTGGTTGCTGTGCGTCGAAGACAACGGAAGAAAATTGACGGAAGAAGAGTTTTCTCGTTTAACGCATCCTGTGAAAAGTCATAAGGCTGATGGTCTGGGACTCGGATTAGCTATCTGTAAAGTAATTGCTGAGTCTCATGGCGGCAAATTAGTATTTAAACAAAATTCGAGAGCAGGCTTAAAGGCGTGCCTTCTCGTCCCGAAGTTACTGGAAAAAGAGGATCAGGAAGTTCTATGAAAGAGCCATTTTCCCAAGAGTTATCTCCTTTAGTCAGAATCGTTGATGATGAGGAAACTGTCCGAAACTCCGAAAAATTCATTTTTAGGATCATTGGGCTGGAATCTGAAACTTACGGAAGTGCGGAAGAATTTATAGACAGAGTTGACGAGACCAGACCCGGATGCATTGTCGCTGATCTGCGCATGAAAGAAATTAATGGATTAGAGATGATGACCATTCTGCGTTCTCGTGGGATTAAGCTGCCTATCGTTTTCTTAACGGGTCATGGAACTGTCGATTCTGCTGTACTGGCCTTGAAAAACGGAGCATACGATTTTCTGCAAAAGCCTGTTCAGCCCGAAAGGCTGCAGGAGATAGTTCTTAAAATGATTGAGATTGATAAGGAAAGAAGGGCCAAGGAAAAAGCTGTCGAGGAAAAACAAAGATTGTTGGCAACTCTTACGGAAAGAGAGAGACAAGTGCTTGAACGGGTTGCTCTAGACCAAATGAACAAAGTCATTGCCTGCGATCTTTCGATTGCTGAGCACACAGTAAAAATTCATAGAGCTAATGCCTTACGCAAACTTGGAGTACGGACAGCAATGGAAGCGGCCAATTTTCTGAAAGAAGCGAGAAGCAATGAATAAAAATAATTCTTCTGTTCTGACTCAATCCCGAAGAAAATTTGTCAGAAGAAGTGCAATAGGGCTTGCTGCGTGTATGGCTCCTTTTAGTTGCTTTGGTTTTCCGAATCCCTTCGATTGGTCTAAAAAATTTCAGTTCGATGTAATCGTCATTGGTGCCGGTGCAGCTGGCCTTGCTGCCGCCGTGGAAGCGGCCGATGCAGGCGCCAGCGTTGTAGTTCTGGAAGCAGCCCCGAAAATTGGAGGAAACACTCTAATTTCGGGCGGTTTTTACAGCGCAGTGGATTCCAAAAGACAGACTCAGCAAGGAGTGGAGGATTCGAAAGAACTTTTCTTTGAGCAGACTTTTACTTTTGGAGGAGAACATGCCGATCAAGAATTGGTACGCCATTTAGTGGAACATGCTACTGAAGGATTGGAATGGCTGGAGAAATTGGGACAACACTTTAAACCAGAAGTATTTGAACTTTACGGAGCTCATTGGACCCGGAGCCACATTCCTGTTTTGCCTTTAGGATATGGGTACATAAGAACCTTATCGGGAGCAGCTCTGAGTCGAGGAGTTCAAATTAAGGTCGAGCACCTCGTAAAAGACTTCACTGTTAAAAATGGCAGAGTAACGGGAGTGCTCGTTGAGACCGAGGGTGGAAGGCATAAATTTAAAGCTGACAAAGGCGTAATAGTTGCATCCGGAAGTTTTGCGGCTAATAATGAGTTAGTAAAGCAATTTGCTCCCCGGCTTTCAGATCTCACCACCAATAACACGCCGTACAGTACCGGTGAAGTCATGATGGCAGCCCAAAAAATTGGAGCTCAATTAGTTGATATGGAATACATTCAGTGCCTGCCTGGTTGCCCTAAAGGTAAAAAGTACAGAGTCCGCTTCCACAATGATGTTTCTTCTTTTATTTTTCTGGATCATGACGGGAAACGCTTTATAAGAGAAGATGCTCCCAGGGATGAATTACGTGATTCGGTTATAGCTCTTCCTCAGGGCTACGCCTATACCTTGATAGACGGAGTAGGTTTTAAAAAAGCAGGAATCCTAGTGCAGAAAGAGGCAGTTCTTGCTTTGGAGGGCGGCGAAGCTTGGCGCGCGGATACCGTTGGCGAACTCGCCAAAAAGCTCGGCATGCAGCCGGAAATATTGGAAAAGACGGTTGAAGAATATAACGAAGGAGTAATAAGCTGCAACGATAGACTCGGTAAGAAAATTACGCCTCAAACTCTTGAAATTAAGAAACCTCCTTTTTGGGCAGCCTATGCAGGTATGACTCTGCATTACACGGAGGGCGGGTTAAAAATAAATAAAAAGGCCCAAGTTTTGGATAAAGAGAACAAACCAATTAAAGGACTGTACGCCGCAGGAACGGTAACGGGAGGGATTCACGGTAAAAATCGGCTTGGCGGGAACGGTTTAGCCGATGCTATTGTTTTTGGGCGTACAGCGGGTCAACAAGTTGTTTTAAATGACAACTCAAAAGAGTAGGATTTGCCGGTGATTTGAATCTTTCTTTTATACCTTTCCATTGAAAGGGCCCGCTAAGCGGGCCCGATTAAGTTAAAAATTAGAAATAAGTTGGTTTACTTGCCGGCCATTGTTTTAGCAGCAATATGGCCGAAGACCAATGCATCTGGAACAGCGTTGCATCCAACACGGTTTGTGCCATGCACTCCGCCTGTTACTTCACCGGCTGCATAGAGACCTGGGATGACATTTCCTGCGTCATTTAACACTTGAGCTTTGGTGTTAATCTTGACGCCGCCCATCGTATGGTGGACGGATGGAGTCATCAGTGTGGCGTAGTACGGGCCGCCTTCATTCAAGCGGTGGTCATCCATACAGGTCGGACGCCCCATTTCGTCTCCCGTGCCTTTTTCACAGAACTCATTCCACTTCTTGACTGTGGCAACCAAGTTTTTACCATTAATGCCGGCTTTCTTCGCCAATTCTTCAAGAGTATCAGCCTTGAAAGATTTTCCGGAATTCAAAATATCTTCAACTTTAACGCCGTAGGCATTTCTTCCGTCCTTGTCGACAAGTGCGCGCTTGGCAGAAGAAATGACGTAGAAGACACCGCCGGGCTGAGCGAGGTTGGCTTTTGCCAAGACGTCGCGGCGTTCCGATTCGTTCACGTAGCGTTTACCGTCTTTATTGACGTAAATGCATGAGTTTTCGCCGAGTTTGAAACTGGTTGCACCTGTAGTTGGATCGCCTGCCGGGAACAACTGGATCCATCCCATTTGAGTCAAACCTGCACCGGCCTTCTTAGCTAATGTGATACCGTCGCCTGTTGCCGAGGGAAGGTTGGTGGAGGGAGTCGATTGACCAAGTTTCTTATTCCATAACTCATCGTATTCGTTGCGCATCTTAACGTTAGCACTGAATCCGCCGGTAGCTAAAAGAACACTGTCTTTTGCGTTTAATACATACCGTGTGCCGTTCTTATTCTTAGCAAGCACGCCGGCAACTCTGCCGTCTTTGATGATCAGGTCGTTAGCTGCAGTTGCGGTAATAATTTGTACAGGAAGCTTTTTCGCCTTGATGTACTCTAAGAAAGTATCCACGTAACCGACACCGGACTTGAAGTTAGTGGCGCGTTGGGTACGAGGCCAAAGAGCTCCGACGAATTGATTAGCTTTACCGTTCCAGTTGACGCCCATGGCTGCCAGCTCTTCCATCATTGGACGAACATTCTGGGTCAGGGTGTATACAAGCTCTAAATTGGCTTTCTTATCACCTGATTTCCAAGTTTGCAATGCGTGCAGTTCCGGAGAGTCGAATAATTTGTCGGAGCCGGAGGCTTTATATTCTTCCCATTGTTTCTTAACTTTGTTGAGAAGCTCTTCGTGAAGAGGATTCAGAACCTTTTCAGCAAGGATTCCTTCGACGATCTTCTTCTGTCCTTCAGTCATTGTGATATTTTCTTGATGGACATTTGCAACATTGAAGCAGCCGCCGGAAACAGAGGTGTTTCCGCCGACAAATCCATTTTTCTCAACAAGAACCACTTTCTTACCGGCTTTGCCGGCAGTTACTGCAGCAGAGAGGCCCGCACCACCGCCGCCAACAATAACTACATCTACATTCTCAGTAATGGTTTCATTGTGCATTGCAGGTTTAGGAGCCGCTTTGCTGAAGTTCTTCACGTCTAAGCCGGCTTCTTTCAGGCATTTGTTTACCGCACCTTTGATAGCAAAGCTAGATAATGTTGCTCCGGAAATATTATTTACGTTGGTAGTTTGGTACTTAACAATTTCCGGGATTAATTCTGTCTTGGTTTGATCAGCTACCGGATGAGTTTCTGACCAATCTAAAACTTTAACTGAAGCAATTTTGCTGTCTTTAATAACGACCTGGACTTTGATTGATCCATTACGGCCAACTTCGCTCGCTACATAAGTACCGTCTTTAGCAATGGCAGAAGAATTTATTCCAAGAGACAACAAAACCGCTGAGGCAATGATTGTAAGTTTTTTCATCAGTTTCTCCTTAAAGGACAAAGACAGTATAGATTTCCGAGAATTTTCTGAAAATTGAATCTTGGTTCTAGTACTTTGGTTCTAAATGTAGTTGGACTTTTCTCTAGATTCCTAATTCCAGCTGAAAAGGCCGAAGGTTAATTGAAGACCGTGGTGTATGTGTACAGGGCTGAGATTAGGACAGGATAATTAATTACAACGCTGTAGCCGACGAAGAAGATGATGAGATGTAGTCTTGCCTAAGGAGTCGATCCCGTCTGATGTACATCCTCATAGAGGCAATCTTTCAGAAGAGTGTTTTACAGGCTCAACTGAGAAAAAACACCGAAGAGAGTTTGATTAAAAATTAACTCGTTAACTATTTTTTGTGAACGAAGTAGATAGTTACAGCGGTCATTGCCAGAACGACTCCTACGCCCACAGCTAATGTGGCCATCCAAAGCCAAAAGTTCATTTTAAATACCGCTTTTTAACAGATACCAAAAGAAATGCACAAGGAAAAATCCTAGCTCGACGGAAGCTCTCAACTATCTCTCCTGAAACTTCGGGGTGCGAACTGTCCCAAGAAAACTACAATTTTTACTAGAACTGTAATCAACTATACCGTAACTCTCTTTAAAGAGAAACTTGGTAAACAATCAAGAAGCTTAATTTTGAGCTTTCTCAGAATTTCAGTTGCACCACCCTGGGAGCTAGGATCTATATGACGTTGCTTCTCCGGTCTTCTGCTCTCATTGCGTCCAAATTGTAGAGTGGGTGTCAGAAGGTATATTTTAAAAGTAACTATCTGGAATTCTCTAATAGTTGAAATTCCTTCGAACTTGGCTAAATCAAATTGTATTTTGAATGATTATTTATTCATCGCACTTAACAGGATAGTAGGGCGAGGGTCGCCCGCATTTAAGTGTTCTTCCGTTCTTGTCTTGTATTGTGAATTCATATAACGGATCTTTCGCCAAGTTCTCCTCCCTTTGTCGGCGATGGAATGCCGCCCAGTCGGCATAAGCATCTTCTACACTGATGGAATTCTTTACCTGAGCTTTAGTGCGGTAACGACATTCGTAAGGAATATATCCTTTGTAGCAGTACTCAACTGAGTAAGGAGAAAAGGCGATTTCTTTAAAAGAATGCCCAAGATGATGCATATATTTGAAGGAAGAATAGACTTGACATTCCTCTGCTGCGGCATTTTTTGGCTTTTTGCACTGTTTGGCTTCTGGATGATCTTCTTTAAAGCTTCTGGATTGTTCGAGATAGCCCAACAAACTCCGAAGCTCGGAACAGTCTCCCAGTGCATCTTTATAAAAAAGAAAGCGAGTAGAGACGGGTGCCCGACTTTTCAGCTGAAAGGTATCCATGGTCTGTTCAATCCAAGATTTTTCTCCCAACTCCTCTTCACGGACAATGACTAAAGGACATTTTTTTGATGAAAGGTCGTAAACATAGGTGGTTTTCTTTTCTTCTTTGATGAGTTTTGAAGGCGTAACTTCAAATACTTTCATTATCTCGTGAAGGTAATCGGGTGAAAGAGAATAACATCTGATTATTTCTTTCGGCCGAAAATTATCTGCATGGCATGGTGGCACGGGCATTGAATGAGGGGCTCCCCAAGGAGGATTCACGTACAAGGCCTCCATCAAATCCTTACGAAAATATCTTGCTTTATCGTTAGGTGCTTCGGAAGAGAAAGCGTCAAACGGATCAGGCGCGGCGCAGGAAGTGCATAGCAAAAGACACGCGCTCATTAGAACGTATTTTTTTAACATATCAGTTAATTATTTCACTCATTCCTAAAAATTATAGACTGAGGTATGATTTGGCTCTACGGAGATAACATTGACTAAAAGATCCTCCTTCTCCTCTAGGAAGCGCCCAGTAGCTCAATGTTAGGCACGCCATCTTGCTCAGCTCAAAAACTGTTTCGATAAATTTGAATACGAAGAAAGTGGCTGTGTTTTAAGAGTCCGTGAAAATAGTTCCGTCGCCTGCTTCTATCAGAATACTCAACAAACTATGGGGCATTTTTATTGTCTTCAATAGTTATATCTTCAGAGACAGAAAAGAGCTTGCCTTTCATATTTTTCTGCTTTGACCAAAAACGAAATGCCTTAACACCAAAGATGGTTAAGGCATTTCCCAACTATCATTAATCATTTAGGAAGAAGGAGAGGAGACGAACTTGGGTCACAATTTCTTCTCTCTCAGATTATTCTCCTCATTGATGACCAGATAAGTATTTCTAGAAACCGGCTTATTTAAGAGTATTACTTCTCGCAATTCTGACGGCTCTATTGACTAGTTCTGATGCCTGTCCTAAATAATTAGTTGGTTCGAGGGCATACTCAATCTCTTTCTCATTCATATATTTTTTGATTTCTGGATCATTAACTAATACAGTCCGGAAGTCCGTATCTTTTGAAGTTTTCTTAATAGCTTGGACTACAAGACTATGAGCTTGTCCCAATCCTACTTTTGAAGCCAGAGACTGTTGGACAGCCTCAGCCATCACGAACTGTTTAGCGTCATTGAACCGAGCCTTCATAACTTCCGGTTTGACAATGATTTTGTCAAATAAACGATTTGCTCGATCCAGTGCTGTACTTGTAGTCATAAACATTTCCGGAATTGTTGACCATTCAGAAATCCAAGGAGCCCCCTGGCGTGTTTCTGATTGATTAAGCATTTCAAGTGCTCCGGAAGCACGAATCCGAGACATCGCAGCTAATCCTCCTAAGAACTCGCTTGCCCTCGGATTACGCTTCTGAGGCATAGTTGAGCTGGCGCCTCCCTCTCCTTCATTGACGCTGTTGTCTGCAGTGCGCGACCATAAATTGATATCTGTTGCAACTCTGCCTAATGTCCCGTTGATCAATGCTAAAACCTGAACTACCTCTGCATAATTATCTCGACTTGCGTTCCATGACATATCGGGAACCTTTAGTCCGAGATTTTTAAGAGCAGATTTTTGAATCTCCAAGGCCTTTGGTCCTAAAGAGCTTAAGGTTCCGACGGCTGATCCTAATTGGCCTACACGAGAGCGTTCTTTAGCTTCACGCATCCGGCTTAAATTTCTGTTCAATTCCGCCATGTAGGAAGCTGTAAGCATCCCAAACGTTGTGGGTATTGCATCTTGACCGTTGGTTCTAGAAACCATCGGAGTTGATTTATATTTTTCCGATAGGTCCGCCAACCTCAGAATAAGTTTAGTTAACTGTTTTTCTATTACGTCAATAGCATCCATCATCTGCAGAACGGTGGCGGTATCCATGACGTCCTGAGTCGTGCTGCCTAAATGAATATAGGCTTTAACTGTCGGATTCAAAGCTCTTAATTGTTTGACTAACCCGTCAACCGGGCGGCCAACTTTCCTTGTTGCCTCAGTTAATTTTTGAATATCTACGTTATCTAAAACACAGGCTTTAGAAATTTCTTGTGCCGCTTCTTCCGGAATCAATCCGTGTTTTGCTTGGGCGTTTGCTAATGCAGCCTCGAATTTCAACCAATAAGAAATAAGCCTCTGATCGTTATAAATTTCTCTCATTTCCTTTGTTCCGAACAGGCCTTCATAAATTTTTGAGTCAAACACACTCATGGTGTTTGAGGAAGAGCTTTGAGCCGTTGGCAAAGAAGGAGTTTCTGCGAAAGCCATGGAACTTAAAGCAATTGAAAACATAAGGGAAGAGATAAGTTTTAATTTCATGGTAAATCTCCAAATGATTGAGGATGATTTACTCTAAACTGACAAATAACATTCATAAAGTTCAATTCCTGAAGGATATGATTCCAAAATGGAACTAAAACCCAAACATCTTTCCGTCTTTTGTGCCGTCATTGAAACTGGGAGTATTGTTGCTGCGGCAGATAAAGTAGCTATGACTCCTTCCGCGGTCAGCCGAGTTATTGCCGACATCGAAGATAAAATAGGCAGTTCTCTTTTCAATAGAGTCAAAAAGCGTTTGGTTCCGAACTTTACGGGTTTGCACTTTTACAGAAAAGCAAGGGAGGGTTTAAGCCTTTGGAAAGAATTGGAGTCTTTTTCGCCGAACAATCAAGCAGAAGAACCAATAAGGGTGGCGATTTTAGCCAGACACGCAGCGCCTTTAATTCCACTATTAGTTGAAGAATTTAAAAAGTCCTATCCTGATTTTGAATCTTGTCGTTTGCATTTCGATGTTCACAATCACCGGGATTTTTATTTCTCAAAAATGAGCCATCCTTTTGACATAGGGTTTGGATGTTTGATTGGGCAACATTCGGACCTCGATATTTTACCGTTGGCTCATATTGGTCTTTATGCCTGGGGAACAAGAGAAATCTTTGAAGGGATAGATACTGAAGAAATAACCCCGGAGGAAGTCTATGACCGAAAGCCGATTCTTCTTCCATCCGACACAAAAATTGGATCTTTTTGCTTGAATGCTTTGCCGGATATCAAAGGCTCGTCCTCAACTTTAACGGTATCGAATACTGACCTGGCCTTATCAATGGCCGCAGAGGGTTTAGGTGTTCATGTCACAGATGCCTTGGCAGGAAATGAGGCTATTGGACTGGTCAGAAAGAAACTAAGAAGCTCATTGACAATTCCTTTTTCCTCTTTTACTCCCAAAGATTCAGATAAGAGCGAAATTGTCGAAGGGCTGCTTAATGCAATGAAAGCCGTCATACGTGTAAAGCTGGCGTGAATAGAGATTTTCTCCGAGAATCCGTTACAAGAATGAGATGAGTCGGTTGTTATTGCCGTTTTACAAGGTTTGCACTTTTCTAAATTGAATATCGTTGGCGTAGCTGTCGCGGTTTAGAGGTTTAATCAGATCGATAGTCCTCTGACACGTCCCTCTACTAATTAGTCATACAGATAGCTTTCCTTAAGTCGGATGCAAGATACTGTTAAATTCGGCAAACCTCCAAACCTTCCTTGCAAATAACTTCTTTGAAGGTCTCTCTCTGCTCCTAGACCTTTGAAATCAGTGACAGGATAAAGAGTCGTGGCGCCGTCAGATGCTCTGTCACAAATCCAAAACTCATCGCGTCTTAATAGATCTTCATCAATTAATTGGACATCGTGTGCTGTGAAGATTAATTGTTTTCGAGACAGTTCATCACATCCTTCTAAGAATTGAGCGATTAAGGACGATGTGAGTTTGGTGTGAAGACTTCTATCAATATCATCAATTACAAAGGTGATGGAATCGTCAGAAGGATTTGACTTGTCTAAGATATTGATTAAATTGAAGAGCCTTTTGGTGCCTGCAGACTCATCAGTAAACGAGAAAAGCTCTTCTTCTCCGCGGCAATTTTTATGAAGGACGAATAATTTCTCTACTTTGATCTCGGCACTCGCTGCGTGGCTTATCCTTATTGCCCCTTCTTTAGGATCCATGATGGTCAAGGAAGAATCCTTGCTTATACTCCCGGCGGGGCGTTCCATATCTTGAGAGAGATACTCAGAGAAGGGGACAGCTTTAATAGAACAAATCCCGGAGCCAAGCCCGTAAAGTCTTTCTCCTACTGAAGTTTCCTCTGTTTCCGATCTGGAAATGAATAGAGAGTCTGAGCCGATAATTTTCAGCGAATTTGAGAACCAATTGAAGACTGGTATTACTTTGTCAATATTAGCGGCGCCCAGAAGATTTAAAGACGGATAATTCTTTCGAAGAAAAGGAGTTAAGAACTTGATCGCATCTTCAGAGACGTCTTTCTTCAAAGGTTCTCCTACCGTCAGTCTTTCTGCTTTTCTCTCAAATAAGATCTTTTCCGTTCTTGTATTTTGAAAAGAAAGTTTTTCTTCCAAAATTTGCTTCTGGTTAAAAAGGATGGCATAGGAGTAGATACTGTTTTGCAGCATAAGGTCTACGGCAAATTTACTAAGTTCTGATTTAGTAGCTGGATCCAGTCGGAACCCATAAGGCTCAGATGACATAAAGTTTCTGCCTGGATCAACAATTAAGTTCTGAAGAAAAGAGAGAGCTTTTACGAAGTTAGATTTTCCGGAGGCGTTCGGACCAAAGATTCCTGTGACTGGTAAAAGATTTAGTCTAAATTTTTTAAATTTTGCGACGGTGCCGGAGTGGTTTCTTTCTTTATTGGCTTCCATGGTGAAGCTGACTTCATCTCTGAAAGACTTCCAATTTTTAATTGAAAAAGCGATAAGCATTCTTTTACCTCCGAACTTATTCCCTCATTGTGCCTTTAAGTAAAGAGTTTTCGAAAGAGGAGAATTAAGTATTGCTTTTTTCAATTTTAAGGGGGTTGAATCTGGAGCTTTCAGCTACAAAGTCTCTTCTGCACAACCTCTCCAACGAAAGGCCCTGGCTCTAGATTTTTTTCTCCTATCTCGGTTAATTTCTCTTCCTTCGGCATTGGATTTATCTTTGGTTACACAGGACGCCTACATCCTGCGGTTGAGACTTCACTCAATTTCTCTCTTAGGACTCAATTAAAAGTGAGAATTCTCAATTTTCTAATTAGGAAGCTTGTCTGATCTATAAAGTTTTAAAGAAAATTTTTATGGTGAGGGCCGTCCAGGACAACTCAGGTAAGGCTGCCGTTCGAATTTTCGCTGTCAATAAAACTTTTGAAGTCTATTCATTAAAAGTCTCAGTTATCTTTTTCAGGGAGAGCCGAAATGAGGGTACGGTGAAGATGCCGCCCAAACACAGCTTCTCTTCGACAAAAAAGTTCAAAAACATTGACTTTAAGAAAACTTGATTTAATAATTAACGTACTAACCAAGGAGTTTAAAATGACTGTTCTATCTCGCCGTAATTTTATGGTTGGTTCTTCAATAGCACTTTGTTCTTTACCTGCTATGGCTGCATCCGGAGAAGATAAATACGATGCTTCGGCTGACGTTGTTGTGGTTGGATTAGGAGGTGCTGGTGCTGCTGCGGCAATCACAGCTGCCGATAACAATGCTTCGGTAATCATACTTGAGAAGCAGCCTTTATCTTCTTTGCGTTCGAACACCAGAATGTCGGGTGGATGGGTTCACTGTCCCGATAAAGATGGAAATAAAGAAGAGCTAAGGAAATACTTCCGAGCTTTGTTTTCTGCAAAATACGATGATAAACCGTCAGTTGGTGAGGAGGACGATGTTTCTAACGGTATGGCGGAATATTGGGTTCAATATACGCCTGAGTTGGTAACTTGGCTTCAGTCTCTTGACCCAGAACTGAAAGGAAAGAAATTCAGCGGCCCGGCTCAGTATGTCAATTTCCCGGGCGCTAAAACTAGCTCCTATGCCTCTTTCCATTTAATGTATCCGGAAAGGATGGGCAAAACTTCATCGTATAACAAACCCAAGAGCGAAGCGACAGAGGGAGAAGCTCTTTGGCGCGCTTTGGAAAAAGGCATTGCTGATAGACAAGCAAAGATAAAAATCATGGACAGCGCGCCGGCTGTCGAGCTCATCACTGCTCCGGATGGAGAAGTGGTGGGAGTAATCGCCGAAAAAGATGGGAAACCTATTCGAGTTCAAGCGAAAAAAGGAGTTGTCCTTGCTTCAGGCGGATATGAGTATAGTGCTGAAATGAGAAAAGCTTTCTTACCGGGACCATCTGTGGAAGGATTTGCTTTCTACGGTACACCTTACAACGAAGGCGATGGTATACGCATGGGATTGAAAGCCGGCGCAGCGCTATCGAAGGTTTCTTCATGTGCGGCACGCATGATTTGGGCTCCTCCCGCTTATCACAAGGGCATGAGAATCGGTGTCACAACAGCCGGAGTGGGGTCGCCGGGTTCATTTGTTGTTAATGCTCTCGGGGATAGATTTATCGCTGAAAACAAGATCATGGGCGGTATTACCAATAACAGTGTCTACGAAAAAGCTTCCCAGCAGAATCTGGATACTATGACCTATGACAATATGCCCGCTTGGCAGATATTTGAAGAGAATATCTTCAAAACACGTCCTTTGGCAAACTTGACTCGTTCAACAGTCGGATACGGATTCGTTGATTACGGAGCGCCTGATAACAGCGATGCTCTGGAAAAAGGATGGATCTTGCAGGCTGATTCTATAGAGGGCCTGGCCAAAAAGATCGCCGATACTCCGGAAAATAAAGGCAGAATGAATCCGGAGAAACTAAGTAATGCCTTAAAGCGTTTCAACGAAATTAGCGCAGCGGGAAAGGACGAAGATTTTGGAAGAAATCCAAAGTCACTTAAACCGCTTGAAGGGCAAAAATTTTATGCCATCCCATTATTTGCCGGCGAATACCAAGGGAGGTCTCAAGACAAATGCTGAGCACCAAGTCATGGGTTGGGACAATAAGCCGATTAAAGGTTTATACGCTGCCGGTGAAATTGCTTGCGGCCTCAATAGAGGCGGAGCAATGCTGACCGATGCTTTGGTTTTTGGTCAAGTTGTTGGAAAAGAAGTCGCTCAGCAATAACAAGTTCTGTTTAGTTTTGCAACTTGCCAGCAGTATCCCAAGGAGCTACTTAAACAGGATCACCTAGTCCTTTACGAGGAAAGGTCTGCAAGGTCAGCTTGGACCTTTCTTCTTAAAACATCATAAGAAGGAGTGGTAGATTCAGAAGAACTCTGCTGGACAACTCAACCTCGTTAAATTAGTTTATTTAATAGTTTTTTTAGTTGGAAAGAAATTCGTATCTCCTTTAGCACCTGAAAAAAGACCGTTATATGTGCCGTCCTCTATTTTCTGTTTTAATGAAAAATGCTTGTAGAAAAGCTTCGTGACATATGGTGTCAGAAGTTGCTTCTCAATGAATTCTTCTTTGAGGCAGCCTTCATACTTAACCAGAATGTCTCGGTAAAGCTCAGGACTCAGTTCAAAAGCCTTTACACATCTTTCAATCAGGTAATCCGATGATGGCGTCGCTTTCTTTTGAATTTCGTAATAATTGAGAAATCCCAACAGAGCGGGATTATGAATTTGGCCGTCTTTATTCAGGAACCAAATCAGCATAAATACAGCACCTTTGGAATCAATCTGAAAATACTCCCTCAGCCAGCAAAGTAAAAGAGTAGGGGCCGAGCTCAATGTTGCCAAGGGATGCGCCAGTCTTTTGACGAGTCCTTGTGCGGTTTCTTTTCCTACCGGTTCAAATCCTCCGGCATAGACGCCGGTGACGTCTTTTCTGTAGTGGCCTAATGCTAAAGAAACGCTTTCGTGCATTTCTTCAGCCGACAGTTTTTTGAAGCTGACGTCAGCCTCAGCAACGGCTCTAAGAAAAGTTTGAGCAAAAGAATGCCGAAAACTGTAAACAGAGCCGTTAAAGTCTGCATTACAGATGCCGCAGCTCCTTGCGTTGGTAATAAGCTTGCGTGTTGCCGTCTCAAGATTATCTTCATTGGACTTTAGAGTGCGGAGTTCATTGATGGAAGCAAATTGCTGAATAATCTGCGCACACATAACTTGTGTTTCTTCATGAAGCAGAATAGTTCTCGGCCGTCCTCCCTTAGAACCGGACTTTGCTTTTATTTCCACTTTCCCGAGTGCGTCAAGATCTCGATGAAGGTATTGCTTAAGATGAATGCAATGATGAGGATCAAGTCCGCAGACTTCCTTATCTCGTAATCCAAAAGCGGCCATCGCCAGGAGTTGAATGCCAAAGAGTAAGTCACGGGTGAAGGCTCTTTTCAGGACATCAAAAATTTGCTCCGAACTCATAACGGTATTACGGCTCATCGGAGGTTTTCCTCTTACGACATCCGGAGCAAGCAATGTTAA
The DNA here is from genome assembly GCF_054660695.1 of Turicimonas sp. TL08. Lineage (NCBI taxonomy): Bacteria > Pseudomonadati > Pseudomonadota > Betaproteobacteria > Burkholderiales > Sutterellaceae > Turicimonas > Turicimonas sp. TL08. The sequence continues at coordinate 31,644 of NZ_BAAGDP010000016.1, read as the reverse complement.
ATAAGCTCCGGAAGATCTAACCATTCCTTTTTTGCCGATCCATAACTCAAAAAATTTCAGCATGGAGACGGCATTTTCAACGTAGCGCACGATGGAACCGTGAGGTTCTTCTGATTCTTTTCTGGCCTGGATTTTTTCGTTAAGAAACCAGTGGATGTGTTTAGGTTTGAGATTCCTTGGATCAGCACCGAACTGATCATTAATCGCCTGAAAGAACTCGCGATAAAAAGACTTTCTTTTCTTGCTCGTTAAAATGGAACAATTCTTAGATTTAACTGCATGAAAAGAGTTGTAATAGGAGCAAAGTTCTTCGATGATGGTTTCCCAACGGTCCTTGCCTCTGGTAATACCCGGAAGACAAGATTGGTTTGGCGGAAAAAATCCTTTCCACTTTCTCCTGTGGTACTGATGAGTTTGAGTTCTTCGGTTGTTTTGTCTCTGCTGTTCTAAAAAATTCGGGTTCGTCATAAAAGATGGTGAGAGGCTCCGCCTCCCACGAAGCATTAGTTTGCACCGTCTGTGCGGCAATAATTTAAGTGAGTTTTCTCCGCTGTCAGCTCAACTAAGTTATCTGAACAGCTTTATCCGTGTATTTCTACTATCGGGGAAGAAGTAAGTACCGAATAAAGTCCCGGTACCGCTCGGCCCTATACTCAGTTCATTGTCCGATGAGTGTATAGCGAAGCATGAATCGATCTCGTCAAGGCAGGCTTTGACAATCCGTCTGATCGAAGAAGAAGCGGCTTTCCCGCTTACAGACTAATAAGGGGTGGAATATAAACGAAAAATTTCAGTCAGCTTCGGAAAAATAGTTAAAGGAATTTGCTGCCTGCTAGTTTTTTGTTTCTCAATTGCTAGCGCTGTTTATTAGAGCCAGGGCATGCTGAAACGTGGGCTGCGATGAAAATATTGCGCAGACGAAGCGGGGATATACCACTGTATGCTCTGGCCGAGAAAGGATTTTAGATGCTGAGGATGCAGTAGCAACGAGGCTTCGAAGTGCCTAAAGCACCACCGTTTTCGTTCAAGACTCAACTTTATGAAAGCGAAGTGGGGAAGAACGACTTGTGATTTTTGCAAGGATCAAGTTTTTCAACTCTGCAAAAACGGTAAAACGGATGCTTATCTCTCTCAGCTGGCAGAAGACGGCTGAGCGCAGACCGTGAGGTCAATTCCTAAAGTATTGAGGACAGCGATAACTGTTTGAAGTGTGGGATTGCCTTTGTCACTTAAAGAGCGGTACAGGCTTTCTCGACTTAAAGAGGTCTGGCGAGCAATGTCGCTCATGCCTTTGGCTTTAGCCGCGATTCCGATTGCATCGGCAATATGCTGTGGATCGCGACTTGAAAAAGCTTCAGAGAGAAAAGCAAGAATTGCTTCGTCACTTTTTAAGTATTCAGCAGGATCAAAAGGAGCGAATGTAATGGTCATGGTAATTCCTTTATTAATTCTTTTGCTTTCTTGATGTCTTCTCGTTGACTGGATTTATCTCCACCGGCAAGAAGAAATACAATTGTTTCATTGCGAACTGTATAGTAAATTCTGTAGCCGGAACCGAATTTCAGACGCATCTCAGAAACACCTTCGCCGACAGACTTATGGTCTCCAAAGTTGCCTTGGATCACTCGGCTTAAGCGGTCAACAATGCGACCTTGGATTACAGGGTCTTTTATTTTTTCAAACCACGAATCAAACAAAGATGATTTAATAACTTGCATCATGGATAAAATTGTAGCATATAAGCTACACGAGGCATCATGTTGCTTACACCAAAGGGCAGCTTCTTACAGCAGATGAAAGTTATTTTTGTAAACAATTTCTTCATTCAGTGCAGGGCCATGCGTTGGTTTAAAAATTGATTGGACAAGCCTCGAACTGAGGATCTATCAAAAATTCTCAGGCCTTAAAGTCACCTTTGCTTCCTATACTGTTTTCTACAGTGGCTATCTAGGGAAAATCTTTTCAGTTGTTCTTTCAGAACAAAAGGCTTTCTGCTGCGTTATTTTCTTAGACCACTTTCCTAAAATTTTCTAGCCTTTAACAAGTATTCCAAAAACAACAAGAGGTCCCAAAGGACCTCTTGAGTAAAGCTACATTAAAAGATTAGAGCTTAGATACTTGAATACCGCAAAGTCTGCCGAATGTGAAGATGTCGCAGATAGCGTTTCCGCCAAGTCGGTTGGTTCCATGAATACCGCCGGTAACTTCACCTACAGCATATAAGCCGTCAATCGGTTTGCCGTATCTGTCAATAACTTGGCTGTGCGGATTAATGACAACGCCGCCCATGGTATGGTGAACGCTCATGCCTGAATAACCGGCCCAGAACGGAGCTTTTTCAATTTTGGTCAGGTTGCGCGGAGCTTTGCCTAACTTGTCTTTCTGAGCATCGACACCGGCATTAAATTCATCAATTGTTGCTCTCAAAGCCTTAGGATCTACGCCCATTTTCTGAGCCAACTCTTCAATAGTATTGGCTGTCCAAGCATCGCCCGTTTCCAGACCTTTCTTGGCCATGTCTTGGTGTCCTGGGTTCAAATCGCCGAAGCCTCTGGAGTCAACGATGGCATAGCCGGTTTGTTTCGGAAGGCCGAGAACGGCGTCACGAATATTGTCGCGTCTTTCGTCTTCACGAATAAATCTCTTGCCGTCCGGACCAACCATAATGAAGTTCTTTGCATACAAGTGAAGAATGATTCTCTGTTTTCTTCCCGGAGGGCAGCCTGGATTGCACTGGATGAAATCCATACCAACGGTGTCGGCACCGATATCTTGCATCAACGGAATCAAATCGCCGGTAGAGCATGGCAGGTTGGTTGTTGTGAGATTCAGCATGCGAGGATCATATTTGGCACGCATCTGAGGATTTGCACCGTAACCTCCGGTGGCAACGACAACAGCCGTGTTAGCTTTGACTGTCTTGTGATTTCCGTCTTTGTCAACATATTCTGCGCCGATGACTTTACCGGACAGTTGGTTTTCACGGAATAAGCGGACAACTCGGGAATTGGTAAGGATCTGAACACCTGCTTTGTCGCACTGAGGCTTGAGAACTTTGATGTAGTCACTGCCTAAAGAACCGAAAGGTGCGTGGCAGCGTGGATAAAGACCGCCGTAAATTTGGTAGACGTCATCTTTGAACTTCATACCCATGTCCTGAAGCCACTTAACGGCGTCATAGGAGTTTGCGGTCATGGTCTTAACGAGTTCAGGATTGGCGCGTCCGTCGCCGCCGGCTAAAGTTTGTTCGGCATGCAGTTCTGGGCTGTCCTGAATATTCTGTTTCTTCTGACGAACAGGGTCTACGGAGTTGAAACCGCCGCCGGAAATAGAAGTATTGCCTCCTACGAACGGCATTTTTTCAAGAATAAGAATGTTCTTGACGCCGTTTTGAGATGCGGATACAGCTGTGGCTAAGCCTGCACCGCCTGCACCGATAACTAAAAGGTCGGCGGTCTGATCCCATTTCTGAGGGGCTGCATCAGCTGCATGAACAGCAGAGGGCAAAGCAATTGAAGTAAGAAGACCGGCTGCGGTGCTTCCTAAAAAACTTCTGCGTGATAATTTTGACATTTGTTTTCTCCTTGGAAGGTTTGATACCTTAAGGAGAATGCTACAGAATAGCTTTTCTTCCGTTGACACCTCATGTGGTATTGATTTTTGAATTAGTTTGTGCTAATAGCTGATTCTGCTGCGATCATTCCATAAGTTAATGCATCACAAATGCCGTTGCCGCCGATTCGATTGTTTCCGTGAATTCCTCCGGTGCATTCTCCTGCCGCATAAAGACCAGAAATAACTTCTCCTTGCGCGTCAAGACATTGCGCCCTTGAATTGATTTTCAGGCCGCCCATGGTGTAATGAATTGACATGGAGGTTCGAGCCGCCCAGAAAGGCGGCTGGATAATCGGGTGATTGACGGTACCTTCAATAGCTTTATTGTAGGCGTTGACTGCGTTTTTTAGATTTTCCCCGGGAACACCCATTTTTAAAGCCAGCTCGTCAAGAGTTTCACCTTTAAAGGCGTCTCCTGTTTCAATTCCTCGAATGGCATCCCTTCTCATCAGAAGGTCATAGGATTCAAAACCATCGTTGTCGATGACGGAAAAACACATTTTTCCGGGTTGCGCGAGCACAGCTTCTTTAAGGAGATCTCGTCTGGCGCCTTCATCAGTAAATCGATTGCCTTCGGAATTGACTAAGATGAAGCGGGAGACATCATTATGAAATCTGACTCGTATTTTGCCTGTCGGATGGACGCCCGGCAGGCATTGGATATTTTCCATCTGGATGAGTTCGCATCCGACTTTCTCGGCTGCTAATAAAAGCTCCCCTGTTGAACCGGGTCCCGTGTTATGGGTTAGATGGGATAGGCGTGGGTCATATTTTGTGACAAGGTCTGGATTAGAGCCGAATCCTCCTCCGGAAAGAATAACGGCATTCTTGACCCGAAGAGTGACCTGTTTGTTGTTTGCGTCAAGATACTGCAGTCCCGAGAGTCTCCCGCTTTTGTCGCGAATGAGTGCGGTTACTTGACAGTTTTTTCTAATTTCCGCTCCTCGTTCCATAGCTTTTTCACTGAGCGTATTGATGTAGCCAAGTCCGTTGGGAAGGCTTGGGATATGACATCTTGGAAAGTGAGAGCCATAGATTTCAATGACGGAATTCTGAAATTGGACACCTTGGGACTCAATCCATTTCAACATTCTCGGAGCATTTCTAACCAGAGTTCGGATAAGTTCCGGATCTCCTCGACAATCTCCTTTAACGTAAATGTCTTGAAAGTGTTTTTCCTCACTGTCGATAATCTGAAGAGGTGTTTGTCTTTTCGGATCAACTACTCCCAAGTAGCCGCCGCTAATTAAGGTGTTGCCGCCGATTTTGCTCTGCTTTTCCAGAACAATGATTTTTCCCTTATAAAGTTCGGAGGCACGGGCGGCCGCTGCCAGTCCTGCTCCTCCGGCACCGACAATAACGATGCCTGCTTCTTCTGTTCTATTGAAGAAAGAGGCAAAGGAAGAAGCGGGAAGGAAGGGAGAGGCTGCGCCTAATGCGTAAAGGAACTTTCTTCTAATCATTTCACGGAGTCCTTTCCGATTTGACGTAAAAAATCGGTGAGTTCAACGATAGTCCGAACCTGAAGTTTTTCTAAGATGGAAGAACGGTATTTCTTAACGGAGTTCTCAGAAATATCTAAGTCAATGGCAATGACTTTATTGGCTGTTCCGTTTGCAACCATCGGAGCTATATCTTTTTCCCGTTCTGTCAATTGTTCGTATAGTTCCAGCATATTGTCATGCTCGATATTCTTTTGTCGGGAAAGAATATTCTTCTCAACTGCATTCTTGACAGCTTCCTGAAGTCTTTCGTCATTAGCCGGCTTAACTAAAAAATCTACTGCTCCTTTCTTTAAGGCGGATACCGCCATATCAATATCGCCGTGGCCGGTTAAGAATATGATCGGCAGATCAATATTCTTTTCCATCATTAATGACTGAAGTTCCATTCCGTTGAGTCCGGGCATACGGATATCCAAAATGATGCATCCTGGTCTTTCCGAGTCATCTTTAGAGAGAAATTCTTCAGCAGAAAGATATTGTGCTGTTTGCCAGCCTTCCATTCTCAACAGAAAGCTTTCGCTTCCTAGGACCATCTCGTCATCATCGATAAGACGTATTAACGGTGTGAGCTTTTTATAGGTTTTCATTTTTGTTGCTTGGGAAAAGTTATAAAGATCTGAAGGCCTTGAGGTTCAAGCTGTTCAAAATCGATTCTGGCTCGGTATTTTTCAGCGATGGCCAGGATAATGCTGAGTCCTAGTCCAAGCCCGTCCGGTTTCACGGATTCTTGGAGAGCAGATTTCATTTTTTCTAATTGCTCGGAGGAAATTCGAGGACCGTTATCCTTTACCGATACGATTGCTTGAGTCTCCGAATTTTCGACGGCGCATATGATACTTCCGTTCTCACCTAATGATTCTGCTGCTTCGGCGGCATTCTTAAGCAGATTGAATATGAGTAATTCAATTTCTAAAGGATCGGCTTCGATCTGCGGATTTGAATTGAGATTAGAGGAAATCTTAAGCTGGCTCGGTGCAAAAGCCTTGATGGAATCAATTGCTTTTTGGGCGCAATCTTTGAGCGAAATAACAGAGAGCTGATCTTTTGAGGACTTGCTGTAGCTTCTGACTTTTTCGACGATATCCCCAGCGCGTCTGATCCCGCGGTCTATTTCTCTGACTGCCTCGTGAAGGATCTCATCCGAATTATTGGTCTTGCTTAGGTATTTTGAGAGACCTTTAGCGTAGTTGGCAACTGAAGAAATGGGCTGTTTAAGTTCATGAGCAAGAACTGAAGATATTTGAGAGACCATGCCTCTTTTCTCTAATTGCGTTAACCTTTTCAGCCGTTTCTTGGCAATTTCTGACATGGCATCACGCTGGGAAATAGCAGTGCGAAGTTCTTCCGTGCGTTTGAATACCAATTGGTTGACACGAATGATATGGAAAAGCAGTCCGCAGATAAGCAGAAATACCAGAAACAGCTCTTTTTGAAAGCGTTTCGCTAAGGCTAGCAGAGAGACTTCCTTGTCGGAGTAAGGACCCAGTTTTAAATTTTCAAACAGTTTTTGAACGCCAAGAAAATCACTGGCAATGCTCCAATCTGATTTGGTTAATTCTTTCGGCATTGTAAGGAGTGAGATCGTGAGAGCTCTTACTATCTCCGGCTCTGCCTTCGGGAAAGACGAAAAGACAACGTCCGGAAATAACTCTGTAGATGTTTTACATGCAAAATCCGTTGGTTTGAGTCCTATTAACTTGAAGTTGTCAGGATTAATGCGCCGATTCTTTGCCAATTGTTCAAATTCGCAGGTCGGAATAATAGCGACATCCGCCTTGTGGCTTAACAAGTAACTCAATGGTCCAGGGGAACTGTAATTGGTAAAAAGAATCTCTGAAAAGAACTTTTCTGTGTTGAAGCCATGGGAAGTAATTTCATGAAGGCCGCTGAGCCAACCGGCTAAAGCAGAACTCTCATAGGAAACCGCTTTTCTCCCCAAGAGAGAACCGACATCATTTCCTGGAAAGTTTTTGGTCGTCACAAAAAGAGAGCCGACGGAACGTGATGGATTCTTAGAAAACTCCGGTTTTCGAGTAACGATTTGTCTTAGTCCTGTTGGAAGCATATGAGCCGCAAAGAAACCGCTGGGAGATATAAGAAAATCAAATGGCTTTTTGTTTAAGTCTTCGGGTGAAATATTGAGATTAATTTCTTCAGTAGAGAATCGAATTTCCGGGTGTTTTTTGCGAAGGTATTCCATGGTTGGGCCGAAACAGTCCAAATAGAAGAAAGGATCCTCTAGTTGAACCACGCCTATTTTGACATGCTGTTTACTTACAGTGTCAGAAGGACGAGCTTCAGAACAGACCAAGACAGTGCTGCAGAGGATAGCAGCCGCAAAAAACATCAATTTTCTCAGAAAATCGTCTGGAAGCATCTTGTTGTCTACGGATTTTAGTCTTGGGAATTGTGGTTAAGTCCATGACTATAAGTGTAGTGGAGGTTCCATGAACAGATATAGCCCTATTGGAATAATTCCGTAGAGCCCGGTAGGTTTTACGGAAATCAATTGGTTAGAGTGATTTCCTTGTTTCTTCTTTTGTCAATCAAAGTTTTTACCTATGTTGTTAATACACAAATAAATAAAGTTTGCTTTTAAATGCGCCATTCAAAAAATGGCATTTTTGCCAACTTTTTGGAATGAGAGGTTTTACAGGGAAGCGCTAAAAAAATTTTGCGGGTTAATCTCGAAAATCTCTATCAAAAAGACAGGCGGTTATTTGATTTAGCTGGTGTGCTTTGGATTAAACCCAGCTCGTTTTTCCATTGATTAGGTTTCTATAGCGTCTCGAGAAGATGGAGTTTTCCTCTTTGAGAATGAATCTCCAGAAGCTCTGAAATTTCTTCTATAAAAGAATTTTCATCCAAAGTTAACTAATTTTTCTTTTATAAAAGAAAAATTAACTATGCTCCTCGTAACATTTCACCGCAACTTCGATTCCTTTTTCATTTCTGATTTTCTAGTGCCTTTTTGGGCTTCAGTCAGTAATGGAGCTCCTCTTCTTAGCAAGAAACCTTTCTCCAGACCAAACCTCTTCTCTAATGAAAAACTTTTCGAAGGGATCTGGTTCTTGAGGTTCAATTTTTTCTATAGAGTTTCTTTCAAGAGGACGGAGGTTCAATCTCCTTGTCTGTGCGTCATCTTAAAAATAAAGGATTCCTAGCAGCTATTTGTTTTTTGACAATCGAAGGACCGTTACAATAAGCTCAACACTCAAACCCAAATTCCTTAATCCAACCTTACGCGCTCATACTATCGGGATGCCAAGTAAAAATAGAACAACAGACAGAGCATGTCTTTGGAAGCAGCCTATTGTTTCCTTTCTTTTGTTGTTTTTTGTTTGTCCAGTAAACGCCGTTACTGTAGATGCCCAAGTGGTCGATGAGGATAAAAGTATCGTCGAGACGATTGCAACGACCTTAGACCATTTGCGGGAAGAAATTTCTCAAGAGTACTTTGAATTACGTTATCTTAGCCGAGAGGAGTTGATTGGGAGGAAGGATAATCCGGCTTTCTTTTTTATCACCGATGCTGCTACTTTTGCGTCCTTGATTGACTATGGAGCCTGGGCTGTAGGTGCAATGAAAAATCCTCTTGCTATTGATTCCTCGCATACAAGCGGCGCGGCTTTTGTTGCGCGAAAGGAGCGTTCAGATATAACTTCTTTAATGGACATCAAGGACAAAACGATTATAGGAATGTCCCAAGCAGCCTCTTTAAGCACTCTCATAGGCTTAAAAGAGCTTCAAAGATTGTTTGGATCCTCTTTTAGTCCAAATGATGTTAAATACACTGGCGCACCGGTTGAAAAAGTTATCCATCAAATAATTGCCGGAAAAGGGGATGTGGGGATAGTTGATGCCTGTCTTCTGGAAAGAATGGAGAAAGATGGTAACATTCCTCAAGGAGCCTTAAAGGTTATTAGTGCGAAAGACAGTAAAGATCTTAAGTGCAAACATTCAACTGAGTTGTATCCCGGATGGGTTTTAGCGGCTTCAAAGCCGTCTAATCTATTAACCGCAAAAGAAAGAGACTTAATTCTTCAAGTGACTTCTGCTCTCCAAACCGTCCCCAAGCTTCCGGGCTTAATGGAGTGGACGGAACCCGCAGATAATTCAGTTGTCATGACTCTGCTAAATGATGTTGAAGAACAAAATAAGGGCAAAGAGCACTGGGAAAATTTTTTGAGAAAGTATTTCCCTTGGTTTATAGGGTTCCTGGGTTTTTTGGTCCTTATACTTGCCCATAGTTTTTACGTTTCTTGGTTAGTAAGAAAAAGAACCTCCCAATTAACTGCTTCTATGAAAAAAGCTCATGATTTACAGCAGAAAGTTAATTCGGAGCAAGAAAAAATTTCATCTATGGAACGAGCTGGCATAGCGGCCCAGCTCTCAAGCCTTATTGCTCATGAACTGCAGCAGCCCTTGAATGCTATTACAAATTTTTCACGCGGTTTGCGTATCAGGGAGGAAAGAGGAAATCTCAGGGAAGATGTGCTCAGAGAGACTCTCATTAAAATCACCGAACAAAGCGAGACAGCGGCTAAAATTGTGGGTAAAGTAAGAAACTATGCTAAACAAAGACAAAGTGAACATAAGATTCTGGGAGTCCTTTCTCAGCTAAAAGCTTCCATAGAAAAATTCCAACAAATTAAAGGAAAAGAAATTCCGATTGTGCTTTCGGGTAAAGAAGAGTACCTGGTTGAAGCCGATGCTATGGAACTGGATTTGGTTTTTTATAACTTGCTAAAAAATGCCTGGGAAGCGTGTAAGGATCAGAATGAACCTCAAATCAATATTAATGTTTCAGCCTCAGGCCGGAATGTCTTTATTCGCTTTACTGATAACGGTCCTAGAGTAAATCAGGGGCTGGTAGAGTCCATGTTTGTTCCGGGAATTTCTACGAAATCAGATGGGTTGGGTTTGGGCTTGTCTATATGCAGAGGACTAGCGGAAGCCCATGGCGGAAACCTTAAAGCTTTTCTTGATGAAGAGAATCGTCTCGTGATGGAGTTAGAACTCCCTAAAATTTCGGAAATCAAAGAGAGAGGAGAATGACCTTGGGAGAATGTATATACATCGTCGATGATAATGAGATGACCTCACAATCCTTGGCTTTCTTTTGCGAATCTTTGGGATATGAAACCAAAGTTTGGAATGATCCTGAAGAATTCTTAGAGGCGTACCCGACTTTGGATAAGGTAGGCTGCATTGTTTTAGACGTACGCATGCCTAAAAAAAACGGGTTGGAAGTATTTGCGGAGTTAAAGGAACAAAAAAATAAATTGCCAGTGATTTTTCTTACCGGCCATGGAGAGGTTCGGATGGCGGTTCATGCATTGAAAGACGGAGCGTTTGATTTCTTATTAAAGTCGCCGGAAGAAAAAGAGTTGATTGACGTTATCGAAAGAGCTTTGCGCCTGTCTTCGGATTTAAAGTTCAAAGACGACCAAATGGCCTACGATCAAAAGCGGTTTGATTCGTTAACCGAAAGAGAAAAAGATGTCGTGGTACTCGTCGGTAAAGGAATGATGAATAAGAATATTGCCGATGTTCTTCAAATATCTGAAAAGACAGTTCAGCAGCACAGAGGGTCGGCTTGCCGAAAGTTAAACCTGATAAATGCTGTTGAGATAGCTGATTTTTTAAGGAAATTAAAAGGAAATCAACGATGATGTTTTCCAGAAAGGATTTTCTTAAGAGACTGCTTCTTTTGATCGCTTTTCCCTTGTTTAGCTCTGTGGCTAAGGCCGAAAATCAACCAAACCCTCGGGAAGAAGATTTTGACGTCATCGTTATTGGGTCGGGAGCTGCTGGTTTGACTGCGGCTATTTTTGCGGCAAAGAAAGGAGCCCGAGTCGCAGTTCTAGAAAAAATGGCCGTAATAGGAGGAAATACTTTAATCTCCAGCGGAATTTTGAATGCTCCTGATCCCCAGCGTCAAAAGAAGCAAGGGATATCGGATTCGGAAGAGCTGTTTTATGAACAGTCTCTCCAAGCGGGTCAAAATAAATCAGATCCCGAACTATTAAAGACTCTTGTTCAGAATGCCAAGCCGACGCTTGATTGGCTGGAAAGCATAGGCGTTAAATTTAAAAAGAGAGTTTTTCAGGTTTACGGCGGCCTTTGGCCAAGGAGTCACTATCCCTCTATTTCTCACGGAAGAGGATACGTTGCTGCTCTTTCTGAAGAATGTCGGAAACTAAACATTCCTATCATTACTAATGCACAAGTGACGGAGATAGTAAAGGACGGCGACAAAGTGGTAGGTGTAAAAACGCTCCACAAAGGAAAAGAAGAGACATTCTTTGCAAAGAAGGCCGTAATTATTGCAAGCGGAGGTTTTACTGCCAATCTTGAGATGTGTTCTGCATTAGATCCGAGATTGGCGGGCATGAAATACACAGGAAGTCCGAGTGCAACGGGAGAAATGCTGAAAATCGCTCAGCAAGCTGGGGCTAAGTTAGCCGGACTTGAGGATATCCAATGTAATTTAGGGCCCGACATCGGATACGTACATCGGTCTGGTTTTCATTTGGACGTTACCAGACATATTCTCGTCAACAACCAGGGTGAACGCTTCGTGGCGGAGGATGATACTCGAGATCACATAAGAGATGCGGTACTCAGTCAACCCGATAAGGTGGTCTTTTCCGTAGTGGATAAGGAAGGTTTTCAAAACTTAAGTTCTTTATTTCAACAGGCAGGTATCTTGGGCGAAAGAGAAGGTGAGCATTTTTCTGCTGGCACTCTTGAGGAATTAGCACAAAAAATGAAAGTGCCGGTTGATAATCTTTTGAAGTCAGTTCGCCTTTACAACGAAGCTGTTGATACTAAAAAGGATAGCTTTGGGAGAGAGAGCTGGATGCTGGTACAAAAGATTCAGAATCCTCCTTTTTATGCTGCTCGGGTGAGGATGGCAGTTCACTACACCATGGGAGGAATAGCTATCAATCCACAGGCCCAAGTGTTAGATACTTCTAATCATCCGATCCCAGGACTGTATGCGGCAGGAGAGGTAACCACCGGAGTGCATGGGACCAACAGAGTTGGAGGAAACGGGCTGCTCGATGCTTTCGTATTTGGAAGAATTGCCGGTGAAATGGCTGCACGATAATAACCATCCGATATTCATCTGATATGGAGGGAAACCCGCTCTAGTTATCATTTTCATAACAAGTCCGTTTTATGAACCTCAAAAGAGGAGATGTTATGAGTAAGTTAACTCTTTCAAGACGCGGTTTGCTTTCTGCTGGTGTAGTGCTTTCCGTTTCTCCGATTGTTTCCGATGCAAATGCGCAAGAAAAGAAAACAGGTCTGGTGCCTGAAAAGTGGGATTTGACAACCGAGGTTTTGGTTGTTGGTTCAGGTGGGGCCGGATTAGCTTCTGCAGTCTCTGCTGCTGAAGCTGGGGCCAAAGTAACAGTCATAGAAAAATTAGCTTTTGTTGGCGGTAATACTATGATTTCCAGCGGTTACTTTAATGCTGTTGACCCGGAACGCCAGAAGAAACAAGGCATTGAAGATAGCATTGAAAAGCATATTCAGCAGACTTTGGCTGGCGGCGATGGAAGGGCGGATCCCGAATTAGTGAGAATTCTCTGTACCAATGCACTTGGAACATTGCATTGGCTCGAAGGAATGGGACTTAAATTCCGTCCAGACGTGATGCAAGTTTATGGGGCACTTTGGCCGCGCTCACATTTGGCAACTGAACCTAAAGGAACTGGCTTTATTCGCGTTCTCTCTGATAAGTGCAAAGCTCTTGGCGTTGACATTCTCACCGGAACAAAATTAGAAAAGATCATCCGTGAAAACTTTGATGAAGGCAGAGCTCTGGGGGTTCTTGCAATAAGAAATGGTAAACCTTTCTACATCAGAGCAACTAAAGGCATTGTATTGGCAGCTGGCGGATTTGCAGCAAATCCAAAACTTCGTGCATTGCATGATCCACGCATGTTAACGTTGACTACAACTAATAATAGTGCCTGTTCAACCGGAGAAGTGATGCTGGCCGCTAACGAGGCTGGAGCCTATCTCCTTGGCTTGGACTACATCCAGTGCAACCCTGGCTGCCCTCCGGGACATACTTCCCGTCAGGCTCTCCATCTTGACGTGGCTCGCTATATTTTCGTGGATAAAAGAGGTAAGAGGTTTGTCTCCGAAGATGCCCGCAGAGATGTCCTTCGAGATGCCATTCTTAACCTTCCGGAAAAATTCGGCTATGCCATTGTCGATAATGACGGATTCAATAGCTACAACCAAATTGTTCGTGATGATGCAATGAAAGGCCTGAAGACCGGCGATGCTTTCACCGCTGATACTTTGGATGAACTGGCTAAGAAAATGGATGTTCCTGCAGATCAGCTCAAGAAGACAGTGGCTGAATACAATGCCATGGTAGATAAGCAGAAGGATCCTGACTTCGGAAAAGCTCCTAGAAATTTGACGCATAAGATTGAAAAGGCTCCTTATTGGGCAGCATTGTCCAGTATGGCGGTTCACCATACTATGGGCGGTGTGAGAATCGATCCGGAAACTAGAGTGCTTGATAGACAAGGCAACGTAATTCCTGGTCTTTATGCCGCCGGAGAAATTACAGGTGGTATTCACGGAACCAATCGTCTTGGCGGAAATGCTATCGCTGATATCTTTACTTTCGGAAGAATTGCGGGAAATTCCGCGGCAAAACAAAAGTAATTAATTTTTAAGTAGAAATATAGGGTTGCCCAGCAGTGGACAGCCCTTCTTTTTTGAAGACCATAATCTTTTACAGTGTCAGCTTTATTTCTGCTGTCAGGTTGTAATCTATGTGTGGAGCAACGCTGATTGTTCCTCTCAATATTTCTTTGTACGCTTTACCCCGTACTTTTATAATAGGAGTGAAACGTAAGGAACCTCCATGAAAACTAACCTGATGAAACGCTTGCCTCTTGGCACATCCTCATTTGCGAAGTTAAGAGGGGTAGGACAGATCTATGTTGACAAAACCGATAAGGTTTATGATTTGGCAAGCCAGGTTGGAAATTTTTTCCTTGCTCGGCCGAGACGATTTGGCAAGTCCTTATTAATTTCTACGTTCGAATCCTTATTCAAGTACGGGCTGAGAGACTTCGAAGGTTTAAAAATTTCGAAGCTTTGGAAGGATGAAAAGAAATATCAGGTCGTCCGGTTGGATTTTTCAGAAATAAAAAACTTTTCCTCAATTCAAAAGTTTAATGCTGAGTTGGATTCTCTCTTAATAGGCAATTTCTCATCAGTTGGATTTTCTTACACGGAAAGTAAAACTATTCTTTGTTCTACTCAAATTTCGACTTGGTTGAAGACTCTACCGAGCTGTTCTCTTGTACTGTTAATAGATGAATATGATGCGCCATTGTCAGCGTGTTTGGATGAGCCTAAGCTGTTTGAGAAGGTGCGGCAAAAACTTTCTGAGTTCTATTCGGTTATCAAGGCTAACGATGCGGCTTTCAGGTTCTTATTTATAACCGGCTTAACCACTTTCAATAAGATGACTGTATTTTCCGATCTGAATAACTTATCGGACATTTCGCTGTCACCGGTGTTTGGTTCCTTGCTAGGTTATACACATGAAGAGGTGCAAGACTATTTTTCTGAGTATCTGTCATGTGCGTCTAAAAAGCTTGGAATTGAGAAAGAAAAGCTTTTTAAAGAATTGACGGAGCACTACGATGGCTTTTGTTTTGAGGAAACGGCAAAACAAAAAGTATTTGCTCCATGGTCATTACTGCATTTTTTCTTTGCTCCGGAACGAGGTTTGAAGGATTATTGGTTAGAAGGTCCCGGTAAACCAACCGTTATAGTTAAATTTCTAAACTCTCACGCACTTAGACGGGCCGAGGATTATGACGGTGGAAAATCTATTGCTTTAAGTACCTTGAGCGAACCTTCGGATATTGAGAATTTGTCGGATGTTGAGCTTCTAACACAAACAGGATATCTGACGCTGAAAAGAATACAAGGAACTACTGTCTATGTCGGCTATCCGAACCTTGAAGTAAGAGCAGCGGTGGCTCAGCTCTATCAAGAACAAACGTTAAAAGAAAAGCTGGTAGATGGCACAAGATAGTACACAGTTATCTTTTCCAGAAAAATTTTTTGCGCATCCAATCATTGGCCCTCTGATAAGGCTCGGTTTCCTCAAAGATCTTGTCCATCACGTACAAGACAATTATGAAGTGAAGATAGGCCTTACAAATTAGATCTCTTGGAGAAGGTGTTTCTGAAACAAAAATTGATTTTGGGTACGGTTACCGTATTTATTACACTATACGCATGAATGTGGTTGTTATTCTTTTGTGCAGAGGCAACAAAAAAACTCAACAAAGAGATATTGATATGGCAAAGAACCTTGGAAAATCTTCCTGAGGAATTTGACTAAGGAGCAACAATAATGACAACTAAACTTGGTAAAGAGCTCGATATTCAAGATTACCTTATCAATCGAGAAACGGATCTAGGTGCCTTTTACATGGCTTGTATTCAAGAAGATCCCGGTGATGGCTCTCTGGTAGGAAGATGCCTTTATGAGCTGGCTAAAGCCAAAGGTATGACAGTTCTCGCCAAAGAAACAGGCTTGACTCGCCAATGTCTTTACAAGCCTTTGAGACCTGATGGTCGTCTCACATTTGAGACTATTTTTCGAATTAGCAGAGCATTGCAGGTTAAACCGCCAATTGCGACGAAATAAATTAATTTTTTCTCCTAAGAAAAAGAGAAGCTCTACGAGCCGGAGACGTGACAGGTCATCTTGCTTACCAAAGATAGGGAGAAGAAGCTAATAGAAGCGGAATTCCAAATGGTGGAACGAGGTTACGGCTCATCCGAAGACCGTCTTGAATTGAAACGAATGGCAGCAGTATTTTCTGTAGAAAAACGGGAATTCGTTAAATGGTCGGAAGTGCTGTAGACCTATGGAGTCTGCGAAAATAGTTTAAGAAATATCTTGATGCAGATCAAAGGAATAGGCTTCCCTAGGGACAGATAGTTCCCGATAAATGCTTGTCCATCTTCTCCTAGCTTCTCCTGCTTCATTGGCTTTGAACCATTTGATGAATGTTTGAAGTTCTGGCCACTCTGAATTGTCTTTGCGGGAGACCAAGTTTCGAATCCACGGTTTTCTTCTCCAACCTTTTAAAACGGGAACGAGTTCTCCTGAGAGAAGTTCCTTTTCAATGAAACTGAGAGGTAAATCCACTGCGATTCCGGTACCGGTTTTGGCGCCAATATATCCATTTTGATCTCCTACGTAGACTTTTTCTATCTTCCCGGGACTATTGACTTTGTTAAGGCTTAGAATTTTGCCGTTATTTAATTGTTCATACCAGTGACCCGAAAACAAGTCGTATGTTTGATTCTTGAAGTAGAGAGCTTCTGCCTCGGGATAAAACTCTTTTCTTTTTAGTAATAACGTATGCCCTTCTTCTTTTAAGTCCGTGACTTTTTTGGGCTCACCTCTTTTGGCAAGGTACTCTGGGGAAGCAACCAATAGGTTAAGGCAAGCTCCAATAGTGCGTACTTCAAGATTGTCCTCTTCCGGAATGTAGGGAACGATAGCTACATCAACTTCTCCGGTAAGGACAGCTTTATGGGCCCGATCAGGGATTACCTCGACTTTAATATCAGGGTAGAGAAGAGAGAATTCTTCTATTTGAGCAAGAATAGGATGACTGAGGGAGCTTGTGGTCAGGCTGAATCGAATAGTCCTGTTTTCCGTCTTTTGTGCTTGTTCCGCAGAGGCATATAACTCATCCGTAAGTCGAATAATCCTTCTAATCAGCGGTAGATGACTGACTGTAAAGTAAGAGAGCTGAACTGGTTTTTTATTTCTATTAAGTAGGTCCATCCCTAACTCTTTTTCTAAACCGGAAAGAAGTCTGGATACAGTAGTTGGCTCGCAGTCGTTTTCAATGCATGCATTGGTCAGAGAGCCGGTACGAGCAATACTTTCTAATATTTTGAGCAGGAAAAGATTGTGTTTGTAGGAAGTCTTTTGCTGGATTTTCATCTTTTCTAACCTGTAAATCTGCAGGATAAGCTGCATTCATCTTGTTGTTTCGTTAATCCTAGCAGACTATTCTGGAATTCAATTTACCAAAGGAGACAAAAGCTATGCAAAGAAGAACTTTCATACAACTCTGCTCTGGGCTTTCAATCGCAGCCTTTTCTTACTCTCCCTTATTAGCAATAGCTGGAGAAACTAAAACCGGAGTTTTAGTTTTGGGAGGCGGAATGGCTGGACTGTGCGCCGCCATTTCTGCAAAACAGAACGGAGCCAAAGAAGTCACGTTAGTTG
Source organism: Turicimonas sp. TL08 (assembly GCF_054660695.1). Lineage (NCBI taxonomy): Bacteria > Pseudomonadati > Pseudomonadota > Betaproteobacteria > Burkholderiales > Sutterellaceae > Turicimonas > Turicimonas sp. TL08. The sequence goes on along the minus strand of NZ_BAAGDP010000016.1, from coordinate 14,208 downwards.
AGAAGGGCGGTTTTCTGGGAGGTCACTCAATTCTCTCTGGCTCGGGCTATTGGATCGGCGGAACAAAAATTCAAGAAAAAGCCGGAATAGACGACTCTGTAGAAATCAACTGGGAGGATTCTCTGGAAAGAGGACTGAAACTGAATCGCTTCTTGAAACGGAATCCCGAAGTTGCTCGGCAAGTATATGAAAAAGGACCAAAAGATTTGGATTGGCTGGAGAGTTTGGGCGTTAAATTTACTAATCAGCCGGCTCAAGCTATCGGAAACAGAAAACGTGTTCATTATTTTGCTCCAGGTTATAGAGTAGGCTCTCCGCAAGCAATTAAGAGTCTTCAAAAGAAAGCTGAAGAATTGGGAGTAAATATTGTTGTTAATACTAAGTTAGTCTCTTTGATTACTGACAGTGATAAGAGGGATGCTGCGGTAGTAGGAGCGATTCTAGAAAAAAGAGGCGGTGAAAAATTTGCTCTTTATGCTAAGAACGGAGTAGTGTTGGCGACCGGAGGTTTTGCGAACGGCCCTGAAATGGTTGAGAAGTATCATCCTTACCTCAAAGGCGTTAAATCCCACGGTTCAAAACTTAATGTCGGAGAAGGCATTAAGGCTGCTGTAGCGATCGGTGCCAATGTTATCGTGGAACATTATGGATTCGGTATGAATATGCTTTTTGTTGGTACACATAGCAATGTTTCTATCGGTCAGCCGCTTGTTGAAGTTCCTTTGATCGTGGTTAATAAGGAAGGCGAAAGATTCCAGGATGAGACACGCGGATACTTGGCGGTCAACCATAAGATGGTAGAGAAGAAGTTCAAACTTGCTTATTGGATCTTGGATTCGAAGTCCGTTGATAAATATAAAGATACAAGTTTAAAAATCTGGTTTGAAAAGCAGAAAGTTAATAAATATTCAACGATAAAAGAATTGGCTGAAGCCGAGGGAATTTCCTACAAAAATTTGGAAAAAACCATAAAGCTTTATAACGAGGATGTCGCTAAAGGTAGAGATAGCGAGTATGGAAGAACCAAATTATTGCAGACTATAGACACAGCACCTTATTACGCTTTTGAGTGTGAACCTCAGATGTACACTTCTTATTCAGGTCTTGAAATTAATAAGAAGGCTCAAGTTCTTAATGAGGCAGGTATTCCGATTAAGGGGCTCTACGCTGCAGGAGACGTCACAGGCCACCTGACTTATCAGTCAGGTTTGGGGGGACGGCGGAATTTCAGGTCTGGTAATGGCAACTGTCTATGGCAAAATTGCCGGAGCAGAAGCGGCTAAAAATTAATTCAATGATTTAACTAAAGGTCAGAGTGCATCTTTGGACCGGCCTTTTTCCTTGAAGGTCTCAAAGAGAGGAAGGTTTTCCTTCAATCATAGTTTTGAGAATTTTGCGAGACTCCTCAACACTCTTTTTATTAAGGGCTGCTAGCAGTGAGTCGCAAAGTTCAGCCCGTTTTTCGTAGTACTCTTTGGGCAAATCTCTAATTAAGTGTTGAGTTGACTGGAAGTAGGTTCGTACTACGCCTGCGAAGACTTCCATGACACGGTTGCCGCAGCTTCTTAGCATTAACAGATGAAATTCCATTAGGTAGGCGTCAGCTTTTGTAGGTTCTGAAGCATGCGTTCTGATACTCTGGGCTAAAGATCTCATCTGTGCTTGTATTGCTGGCGTGAGTCTTTGAATAACAAAGGGAATTACCGAAAGTTCAATCATTAGCCGTGCTTCGTTGAATTCCAATTCATCAAAGCCGGCAAGTTTCAGTTGTTCCAGAATATTCTGCGTCATGTCATGGGTGGCTTGACGTTTGAAGAAAGTTCCTCGTTTTTTTTGACGATCCAATACTCCCATTTGAACCAGTAGATCGAGTGCCTGTCTTGTTTTATATCGCGTAAGGCCAAGCGCTTCTATAAGTTCGTCCTCTCCGGCAACTTTGTCTCCCGGTTCAGGATGATTCCGAAAAAGATAACTCTGGACTTTTAAGAATTCTTCTGATGTAGTTGTCAAGGGCATGGCTTTCTCCTTGTTCGTATTCTAAACACGAAAAAGGACCGACGCTTTAGGCTATCGGCCCTGTATTCGTTTTTCTTAGAAAACAAATTTTGCGATGACGTAGCCAATCACTAACTGACTTAAAGTTGTAACAATGCCTGGAAGCATGTAGCTGTGGTTGAATACGAATTTGCCGATTTGTGTGGTTCCGGTTCTATCAAAGGCTACACAGCCGATAATTGCGCCGCCGGCAGGAATGACAAAGTATCCGCTTACCGCCGGGAACATCCAGACCAAATCAGCAGGAGCAATTCCTAGACCGATACCCATAGGAACTAATGCCGTTACCGTGGCTCCCTGAGAGAAGAGAACACCGGAAAGAATGAAAAGAGCGACTGCGAAGAGGATCGGCGCAGAGGCAATCATGTTTCCGAACTCGGAGACAAACATCGGTTTGTAGAAATTAAAGAATGTCGCTGTCAGCCAAGACACACCATAAACTGCAACCATACCGATCAAACCGGATCTGAAAACGGAACCGTCAGCCAGTTTTTTAGGCTCAACGTTAGCAATGACCATGATGAGACCTGCACAGCAGAGCATCACGATTTGAACCATATTTGGAATGGAGAGTCTGGACACTTTTCCTGCGGTTTCCCAAGAAGGAAGCAAATTCGGGAAAGAGCCGAAGAAGACAACGGCCAAGATGCCCAATGCGAATACTACGACACCTCGTTTTGCGTTGGGAGAAAAACTCTTGCTGTCAGTGCTGATTTCTTTATCCTGGAACTCACCGCTCATTACTCGGCGTTGGAATTCAGGGTCATCGGCTAATTCTTTGCCTTTCTTGAACATGAATGCACAGCCGATTATTACTCCGATTAAGCAGGCCGGGATGGAAACGGCAAAAATTTGAAGCGGTGTAACTCCTTTAACAGCTAAGAGAGCAATCATGGCGCCGGTAGCGGCAGACATCGGAGATCCTGTGATGCCGGATTGTGCTCCGATGACTGACATGGTTAACGGCCGTTCCGGTCTTACTCTAGCGCCGATTGCAACTTCAGCGATTACCGGGTACACGGAGAAAGCAACATAGGCTGTTCCACAGAAAAGAGTGAATAAATAGCAGACCAAGGGGCCCATGAAGGTAATGTTCTTCGGATTACGCCTCAGAAGTTTTTCTGCAATACTGACCAGAAAATCCAGACCTCCGGAACCTTGCAGAATCGAAGCACAGGTAATGACAGCAGTGATGATTAACAATACGCTGACCGGTGGCGCACCTGGTTTCATTCCGAAGATGAAGACTAATACGGCAAGGCCGATGCCGCCGCCTGCACCCAGACCGGCTCCGCCCCATTTGGCACCAATGAAGATGGCGATAATGACGACGGCTAGTTCCATCCAAAACATCATGTCCATCATGCTTCTCCTATAAAGAGGTTTTGAGATTAAAAGTGTTGAAAAGTTCTTTCCTGTTCGGGATCACAATGCCCATGATTAGCAGAATCATTCCAACGATTCTGAAAGTTGGTATTTGCTCGCCAAGCAGCAAAGCGGCAAAACTAATTGTGAAAATGGGTTCAAAGGAGCAGAAGATTCCGGCCTGAGTAGCCCCCAGAAGCTGTACCGCTCTGGAAACAAAAATGGTCGAAAAGACTGTTGAAATGAGTCCGTATCCTCCGGTTACTGCGAGTTGGGTTCCGTTGAAATCCAAAATGTTGAGAGGATTGTGGAAGAAGGAAAGACCGATTGTTGCAAATAAAAGAGTTAGAAAAGTAATTTGATATGCGGAAACATTGACTGCCAGCTGCTGAAGAGACAGCAAGTAAACCGCATACATCACTGTCGATAGGAAGCCTATTGCTAACGCTGTAAGCGTGATGTTCAATTCAAAAGCATCTGAAAAAATACAAATACAAGCCAGTAGGATAAAGATGATGGAAATCAGTTGGCTGGCTTGAATTTGCTTGTGAAAAACCACGCTGTTTACGCCAAGAATGATCAGCGGATAAACGTAAGTTATCAAACTCATCATGGAGGCAGGAATGTCTTTCAGCGCGTAAACATAGAGAAGGTTTAGAGGCAGAAGAATGCCTAGTCCGATGAAGAGGGAGCTCTTAACTAACGATCTGCTGAAGCGGAAGAACCCTGGCTGAAGTAACGGACCTATCAACGCAAGAGCAATGACTGCAAAGATAAAACGGCCATGCAGTATTTCTATGCCTTGAAGGTGAGAAGCATATCCAAGTTTTGCAAACACAGGATTAAGGCCGTAAGTTATTGCACTAAGCAATGAAAAAAGAATGCCTGCTCCAATGGTGTTGGATGTAATGTTCCTAACGTTGAATTGCTTTCTCATGGTCTACACCAAAACTAAGACAAGAGTTCTTCCACTAGATAATTAGATTGTTTATCCGAGTTTTTGATGGGCTTTATCCAAGAATTCTTCGGCATGTTCGAGCTGGACTTTGACAGCTTCCGGCGAAGTTCCTCCGTAGGATTTGCGGGCGCCGACGGAATGCTCTAAAGAAATTTCCTTAAAAATATCGTCAGTAAACAAATCGGATTGCTGCTGGAACTCTTCCAATGTTAAGTCATCGAAAGTTTTATCTTTTTCAACGCAATATCTAACAGTTTGACCGACTACTCGATGAGCATCTCTGAAAGGCATGCCTTTCTTAACCAAATAATCAGCCATATCCGTAGCGGTAGAGAATCCATGAGAAGCGGCTTGATAAGTGCGTTTGGCATTGATCTTCATCTTACGGATCATCGGAGCCATTACTTTCATGGTGTCCTGCCACAAATCGATGGTTTCGTAGGACAAGAATTTGTCTTCCTGCATATCTTTGTCATAGGCCAGCGGAATACCTTTCATCATGGTCAGCATTGCCTGAAGATAACCGTACATCCGGCCTGTTCTGCCTTTAATGAGCTCAGCGAAGTCACAATTCTTTTTCTGCGGCATGATGGAAGAGCCGGTTGTGAAATCATCAGAGAGTTCAATGAACTTATATTCTTGACTGGCAAAAATGATAATTTCTTCGCATAGGCGCGACATATGCATGTAACTCAAGGCAGCGATAGAGGCAAATTCAATGCAATAGTCTCTGTCGGCCACAGTATCGATGCTGTTTTCTGTTGGTTTTTCAAATCCTAATTGTTTCGCTGTCGACCAACGATCGATAGGAAAATCCGTTCCGGCCAAAGCGGCTGCGCCTAAAGGACATTCGACTAAGCGGTCTAAGAAGCTTTGAAGTCTGTCAAAGTCTCTCTTGAACATCCAAAAATATGCCATCAGCCAATGGCTGGTTAACACAGGTTGTGCAACTTGAAGATGAGTAAATCCAGGCTGAATAGTTCCGAAATTTTTCTCGGCTTGTTCATAAAGGCTTTTCTGAATTTCCAGCAAGAGTTTCTGGCATTCTTTTGCAGCATCACGGAAGTAGAGGTAGCTGTCCACACAGCATTGATCGTTTCTGCTTCTGCCGGTATGAAGCCTTCCTCCGGCTGGACCAATCAACTCAGTCAGTCTCTTTTCAATTGCCATATGAACATCTTCGTCTTCAGCATTGAATTGGAACTTTCCTTCTTTAATCTCTTGGCCGACTTGGAGGAGACCGGCTTTAATTTTCTCAACATCTTCTTGAGCAATAATGCCTGTTTCGCCAAGCATCGTTACGTGAGCAAGGCTTCCTTGGATATCATATGGACAGAGTCTGGTTTCAACTTTAATAACGGCACCAAACTCTTCGACAAATTTTGCTGGGACTTCGGAAAATCTTCCACCCCACATCTTGTTAGACATAACAGTCCTCCTGAGTAAATTAAAAAGTTTCCAATTCAAAGAAAACTAACGGCATAAGAAAAGTTTAAAAGGTTGAATTTATCGATAAATCTGTTATTTTCCTGTAGGGTATTTGAAGAGATCTTTTATTAGGTTTTGAGATAACCTTTTGAATATATTTATACCTATTTATTTATAAAGAGTGATAATTTATCGATAAATACGTAAAACAAACGGCACTATCAGACGGCGAGACAGCATTTCAACTCTTTAGGAAAATTTTTTCTTTTTTGAGGTCCCGTTTTATGGAGCCTCGATAGGCTCAAGCAATGAGGTAAGTGGGAACTGAATTAGATGACTAAGCGGTTAGTTTTTGCATTGTCATTGTTAGGATTCATGATTCTTTAAAGATTTACCAAAGGAAAAGGATTTTTCTTCTATGTATTTGACTGATCAGGAGGTTTGTAGGATAAATATGATTTGGATGAAAGCAGTCAGAGTCTTCACAGCGGATGCTTTCGGACAAGGAAAACTGCATGCGGAAAGGAACGTTAAATAAATGAGTCGGAACATACTAGTGACCGGAGGAGCTGGATTTATCGGCTCTTGCTTTGTTGTGCAACAGGTCGAAGCAGGAAATAACGTTCTGGTTCTGGATAAACTAACCTATGCCGGTCATCTGGTCAATTTGGAACCCTGTCTACATTCTTCAAAGTTTTCTTTTGCTCATGGCGATATTGGAGACGCAGAGTTGGTCGCTCGTTGTCTCAAAGAATTCCGTCCGGATGCAATCGTGAACTTTGCAGCGGAAAGCCATGTTGATCGTTCAATTCACAGTGCCGAAGATTTTGTTAGAACCAACGTCTTGGGAACGGAACAGCTTCTTAGAACTACAAAAGATTGGTGGCAGGAACTGGAACCGGAAGCTAAGAAAAAATTTCGATTCCTTCATATTTCTACCGATGAGGTCTACGGCTCGCTCGATAAAAATTCGGCTCCTTTCACCGAAAACTCTCCCTATGCTCCGAATAGTCCTTACTCCGCCTCCAAAGCTTCATCTGACTTCTTCGTGAGGTCTTATTTCAAAACATATGGACTTCCAACGTTAATTTCGAATTGTTCAAATAATTATGGGCCCAGACAGTATCCGGAAAAACTAATTCCGTTAATGGTCTTGAATGCTGTTTCAAATAAGCCGCTGCCAATTTATGGAACCGGCTTAAATATTCGGGATTGGATTTACGTTGAAGATCATTGCGAGGCTTTAGACCTGATCTTATCTAAAGGAAGGATAGGCGAGTCTTATAACATTGGAGGTGAATGCGAAAAATCTAACCTCGAGATCGTCCATTCCATCTGCGAAATTCTCGATGAAGTGATGCCAAAGTCCGACGGAACTTCCTACAGCAGGCAGATAAAATTTGTCGCCGATAGACCCGGACATGATTTTAGATATGCCATTGATTCGACCAGGGTAAAAAAGGAACTCGGTTGGACGCCGAGACACTGTTTCCCGGAAGCTTTAAGAAAGACCGTTCTGTGGTATCTGGACAATTCGGAATGGACAAAGCAGGTCATGGATGAGGACTATCGCAAATGGCTTCATCAGCAATACCAAGGTTTAGATGCTGCAAAATCTCTCTAACAAAAGGACTTATAAATGCGGGTTGAAGAACTTCCTATCAAAGGCGTACTGAAGATGACTCCAAAAGTCTACAAAGACAACCGCGGTCTTTTTTTGGAGACTTGGCAAAAGAAAAGATACGAAGAATATGGAGTTCCAACAGAGTTTGTTCAGGATAATCTTTCTATTTCTTCCAAGAATGTACTAAGAGGTTTGCATTTCCAGAAAGAACATCCGCAAGGCAAACTAATCACTTTGCTCAAAGGAAAAATTTTCGACGTAGTCGTTGATCTCCGCAAAGGTTCGCCGACTTTCGGTCAGTGGGCCGGTACCTACCTTTCAGCAGACAATTTCGAACAGCTGTGGATTCCGCCTGGGCTTGCTCACGGATTTCTTGTTTGCTCTGACGAAGCGCTGTTTAACTACAAATGCACCGAATACTACTATCCGCAGGATGAAAAGACGATTCTCTGGAATGATCCTGCCTTAGGGATTGAGTGGCACTTGTCGTCTTCACCGATTTTAAGTGCTAAAGATGAGTGCGGAACATCCTTTGAGGCAGCCTCTAAGTAAAGAAAAAGGGAGGAGGCATAAGTCGGGGAAGGCGCCTCCTCCCGTAGTACAAATGAAATTCAGACTTTCTAGTAAAGATTCAATTAGTTAAACAGCCTCTGCCAACGTCTCTTCAGTCGTGGCAGCTTTAACAGACTTTCTTCTTTTCAACACAGAATGCATGACGGAATACAGAATCAAGCCGATCATGATGAGGCAGATTGGACTTGTCATGATGCCTGTTGTTAATCTGAAGACGTCGCCTTGAACAAGAGCCAAAGCTCTTGCCAGTTCGCTCTCAGCCATTGTGCCGAGAACAAGTCCCAGAACTAGCGGCTCACGGGGCAAATTGAAGTTCTTCATGAAGTTGCCCAAGGCACCGAACGCAATCATGACCCAAACTTCCACCATGGAACCGTTGACGGCATAAGAGCCGATAACCGACAAGCCGATGACCAAAGCGGCCATGATTTCTTTGGGCATTTGAAGCAGCTTCACGCAGTATTTGGCACAGAAAATGCCGATTGGTATGAAGGCAATGTTGGCAATGAATAAACTGAAAATAAAGCTGTAGACGATTTCTGAGTTATCCGCAAATAAGCTCGGTCCCGGCTGAATTCCATGAATCATCAGACCCGAGATTAATACGGCAGAAACAGCATTGCCGGGAATGCCTAAAGTGAAGGCGGGAACTAAAGAGCCACCGACAACGGCGTTATTAGAGACTTCGGAGGCAATCACGCCCTCAGGGCACCCAGTCCCGAATTCTTCCGGTTTTTTTGAGCTTTTTCGGGCATCGTCATAGGCGATAAACGATGCAATCGATTGACCTGCACCCGGAACAATTCCAATGATGATGCCGATAATAGAGGCTCTGAAAGTCAGCATTTTATAGTGCAGAAGCTCTTTCATCGAAGAACATATCCCCGATACTTCTACTTTGCCGCTTGAAGCGGCGGCTCCTTTTTCTTTGAGCATGCTGACGACTTCCGGGAGAGAATACAAACCGATAAGAGCCGTCACCAAAGACAGCCCGTTAAACAGTTCCGGTAAATCAAAAGTAAATCGAGCTTCTCCGGTAATCGGATGCATGCCGACAATAGAAAGGAGTAAACCGAAAATGCCTGCAATAACGCCTTTGATTAAATTCTTTTCAGAAAGAGTCGCAATAATGGCAACGCCGAAGAGCGCCATGACAAAGTATTCCTGCGGTCCGAACTCTAAAGCCAGAATGGCTAAAGGAGGCGCAAGAAAAAGAAGAGCAAATACGGAAATCAAACCGCCGACCGCTGATCCGATAGTCGAAAGAGCGATAGCTCTTGAGGCTTGACCCTTCTTGGTCATCGGATAGCCGTCAAGCAGCGTGCAGCAGTTCGATGGTGTTCCGGGAATGTTCAGCAAAATGGCGCTGATGGAGCCGGCATAGCTCGATGAAGCATAAATGGCGCCCAATAAGGCCAAGCCCATGGCAGGATTCATGCCGAACGTAAACGGAACTAGGAGCGCAACTCCCATCGTGCTGGTTAAGCCCGGCAAAGACCCAACAATGACCCCGAGAACTGTGCCGACAAGAACCATGACCAGCATGCCCGGCTCAAAGGCCTGTCCCAAAGAAGAAGCAATGACAGAGAAATCCATAACAGTCTCCTACAGACCGAAGAGCTCGCCCATCGGAAGACGAGTGCCGAGCACAACCGAGAAAAACAGATAGACGATGCCCAGGAAAACGGCTGCTGCCAGCAAGTATTGTTTTGCGCTTTTCTTCCAGTAGCCGAATGTCAGCATAAAGACCAGAAGAAATAGACAGGTGGCCGGATAGTAGCCGATCCAAGGAATCGATAAGGTGTAAAGACTCACGAAAGCAAGAACGAGAAGAGGAAGAAAGCCTTTCTTCTCGAACTTGTCGGAAATCAAAGAGAGCTTGCTGAATAACGGAACAACTCGAACAAAGTTAATCGCGGAGAAGACCATGAACAGCCAGCCGAGAAATACCGGAAATTGTCGGGACTCCTGCTCGTAGCTGTATGCCTGCCATAGAACTAAACCGCCGGTTGCTAAAAGCAGAGCCGCTAAAGTGCATTCTTTCTTGATTTCTTTTGCTTCCATGACTTCGTCTCACACCGGGTTAAAACAAGTCTTTGTTTTCAGCGACAAGCTTGGATGTTTGGTTCACGATAGCTTGTGTTTCTTTGGAACCCTTGAAGCCGATATCAAGTTTCATCTTCTTTGCTTCGGCTAAGAATTCAGGGTCTTCGCAGATCTTCTTGATGCCGTCTTCAAGTTTAGCTTTGGCATCAGCCGGCAAGCCTTTAGGTGCGCAGATGCCGCGGATGGCAGCTCCGACCGGGGCAATTGGTTTTCCGAAGGCTTCGGCTGCTGTCGGAAGATTGCCGACTTTCTGATCGGAGAATACAACCAGTATTCTTAAGCCGTTGGCAAGCTGCTTGTCAGCGGCAGAAAGAGTAGAAGCACATAGATCTACTTTGCCGCCCATTAAGGCAGTCAATGCTTTGCCGGAACCGTTAAACGGCACAAAGTTTGTCTTAAAACCGCCGTCTTTTTCTGCAAGAAGATGCTGGAGCTGGACATTGGACTGAGGACCGTCTCCAGCAACATTTAATACTTTTGTTTTAGCTGCTTTAACAACGTCTGCTGCTGATTTGAATGGACTGTCGTCCTTAACGACCCAAACAATCGGGTCGGTTTGCACGGCTGCAACAAAATCAAAATCATCCATCGCAAAAGGTACGTTTTTGCGCAGTTCTTTGATCATGATCATGGAGGGCAGGGAAGCTGCGCCGATGGTGTATCCGTCCGGTTTAGCTTTTGCCAGCAATGTCCAGCCGATTTGACCACCGGCACCGGGCTTGTTGTCAATTGTCAAAGTCTGTCCGAGATGCTTCTGAGCATATTTGCCCATGACGCGCAGAAGGATGTCGTTTCCGCCGCCGGCACTAAACGGCACGATGGTTAAGATTGGTTTGGCAGGATAAGCATCCGCAGCCACGGAAACTGTCCCGAAGCAAGTCAAAGAAAGAAGAGAAGCAGCCAAGAGGCTTGCGGTAATTGTTCTGCGTTTCATTTGTTAGTCCTTGAAGATTTAGGGTATGGGTGAAGATTTAGTTAAACCAGAGGTTTGTCTTTGTCGAAAATGACTTTGCCGTCAGCCACAATGGTCGGATGCCACATGATGAGGTCGTAATGGCACGGTGCTTTTGTGACGCCGCCCAACGTCAGGCTGGTACCGATGCCGATATGGCAGGTGCCGAGGACACCCTCGTCTTCGAGCATGATGCCGCACATCCTGCATTTGGGATTGAGGCCGATCCCGAGCTCTGCAATGTTGTAGCTGTTTTTATCGCCGTGGCTGGCGAGATCCTTTTTAAGAATTTCTGCAGCTCTTCCGCCTTTGATATCGGTAATAAAGCCTTTTTCTACTTTGCAGATTACCGGTTCGTCAACCAAGCCGATGCCAAGATAAGGAATGGACGCATCGCAAACGATAACGCCTTCAGCAGTTCCTTCAATAGGCGTTGTGTTGGCTTCAATAGTCGGAATAGTAGAGAATTGGCCTTTTTCTACGACGCAATATAAAGCGTTTCCGCGTCTTCCTCCGGTCTTGAACGTGAGGTCAGTACCTCCCGGAGAAGTCACGTGAATCTCGTTTGCATCTTCCAAGGCTTTTGCAACGGCAATGCAAGTCGGTTTAATTTGGTCAAAATTCGCCTCAATGCCGCCGTGCATCATGACTTCAGGAGTGAAATCGGTCATGACGATAATGCGTGCGCCGGCTGCTGCTGCGTCTTTAACGGCATGAGTATGTGTGATGGAATAGCTAACCGGAACAATAACTACGTCAGCTTTTTTCATGGCTGCTGCAACGGCTGCCGGAGGTTCTTCTCCTGCACGTTTTCTAGGCTTCATCGACATCACCATGACTTCGCCGCCTCGGTCGCAGGCAACGGATGCTACAGCTTTAGCAATATCGGTTTTTGCATAGTCTGTAACGATCAGAACCTGTTCACCTGGCTGAACTTTTGTGGCGACATCGACCAAGGTTTTTGCGCCTTTCAACATCAGAAGATCTTTCATTTCTTTTCCTTAAGATTGAACGAATTTGGTGCAAGGTGCACTAAAGAGGTGCAGAGAATTCACCAAATTGAATAATTTTTTGGTGCGTATTAGTAATTTTTGATTGAGAAGCTGGCCTGCAGTGTCCTTGTGGGACTGATAACGGTAAATATCAGGTTTGCTTCCTATAGAGGATTAAGCAATTTGTATGCCAAGTATTTGGGATAGTGGAAAATTCTAGTGGGAGATTTGATTAATTGTTTAAGTATTAGATGCTTTTTGATAGCAGGTGAATTTGAACCGGCTCCGAAAGTTTGCATTTTTCGTTTTCAGCGAACAAAACAGAAGGCCTGCTGTCAATAGCTCACGTCTCTTTGATAGAGGAGCAGTCTTTCTACTCGAAAAAGATCTTCGTTCACTGGAGGTTTACTGCCAAGAAAGGAAGGCCGTTGATCTGGTTCTGCTTTTTTGAAGCACCAAAAAAGGCTTCATGAAAACACTTCTCAAATCAGACCAGACATCTACACAGGCTCAAAAAGAAAAAGCCGCAAAATCTTAAATGGATCCTGCGGCGGTTTGGAATGAATCTTATGTGAGATTATTCTTGTTCGTATGTACCGGCTTCAACAGCTTCTACTGTTGCTTCTTTAAGTTCTTTGGCTTCTTCAACTTTCGGGTCTACCGGTTTTTCTTCAGGTTTCTTGTCTTTTTCTTTGTCTGTAGAGCAGCAGCAATTGCATCCCATGGTTGTCTCCTTTTATAGGTTATGGGTAAATCCCATTTGTTAACAAGCTAAGTGTATATCAGTATTAGTACTGAGAAGAAATTACCCTTCCCAAATTAGGAAGAATTGCTCCGTTCGCCTCTGAGACGCATGATTTTGAACTAAGCATCTAAGTATTATGTTTTTTAAGTAAAGCAAAAGACATCGATGAAGCTAAGACTGCAAGCCAGCTTAAAAAGCTTTCATTAAACTTGACCGCCTATTTGTTCAAGATAAAAAATAGTTTTTCATCAGTAAGGTCCACACCGGTAAAGTCAGCATAGAGAGCAACGTTTGAGAGCTTGTAAGATCGGCAACTGCAGCACCGTTTCCTTTCATTTTTGAGGTCATGACATAGCAGCTCTGAGCAGTTGGAAGAGCAGCAAATAAAATCAGTACACAAGCTTCAATTGGATTTGGCAGCAAGAAGAAGGCAAGAGAAATGGCCAAGCATGGAACCAAAACCAATCTCTCCAAAGTGCACCAGCCAATGAGGTTCCTATATTTTTTTACGTCTTCGAATGTTAATCCGGCACCGATGCACAACAGTCCTAACGCCAGAGCAGCACTGCCTAAATAACCTATGAAAATATTAATGACTTGAGGCAACGGAATACTTAAGAGGTTGAATAGCAATCCGGCAACAGTGGCAATAATGAGAGGATTTTTAGCAACTGCCTTTAACCGATTGAAAGCATTAAAAGTTGGTTCCGAGTTAGTTGCAAAGGAAAGGGTCATAACGGCGATCGTGTTGCTTATCGGAACCCAAATGGCAATGAGCAAGGAAAGGAGTGCAAAACCCTCGTTGCCTAGAAGCGGCTGGCAGATGGCAAATCCTATATAGGTATTGAACCGAAAACCGCAATGAAAAACTGACCATTTCGTCCAAGCAGATTCTTTATAGAATTGATTGACAAGCCAGGCGAGGAATACAGCGCCCAGCATGCAGGAGACTGCTACGCCCAGAAACCATGCTGAGGCCTCGAGATTGAACTTGCTTTTGTAGACGGAGTTGAAGAGAAGCGGAGGAAAGAGGACGTAAAATACCAGCGCTTCTAAACCGGACCAAAAAGAGGAGGAAAAAGGTTTGAACCTCCGCAAACTTGTTCCGAAAAGAATCAATAGAAATTGAGGCAAAATGATTGTGATCAAAGAGGCCATAGTTAAGTTTACTCATCAGCTTTTTTAGAAAATTTAAACTTTGTTTCTTTGAATCTCAAGAACCAAAAGCGTTGCTTATCAGACCGACCCGTAAAACACCGTCCTAAAGGACGGTGTTTTACGGATCGAATATAATAATTTTTTCAGTCAGGCGTATTCTGTTGTTCAATGTACTGTTTGATAATAGAAATAGGTGCACCCCCACAACTTGCAGCAAAATAAGAAGGAGCCCAGAGAGCATCCCCCCATAAC